>USBC01000083.1 GCA_900552845.1 uncultured Oscillospiraceae bacterium
GCGGACGTTGTCCGCCGAAGCCGCCTGCGGCGGCTTGCCCTGCGGGCGCTTTCCCCGATTCCGGTTCTTATCCCCAAGGAGGAATCCATGCCGACCGAACTTTACGAAAACTTAGAAGCCCCCCAAAAAGCCGTGCTTGCCGCTGTAGATACCGGCGAATATGATGTGGAAATATCGCTGGAGGAGCTGCGGGAGCTGGCGAAAACCGCCGGCTATCCGGTGGTGGGCACCGCCACCCAAAAGCTGCAAAGCCCCGTTGCCGCCACCTTTATGGGCAGCGGGCGCCTTTTGGAGCTGAAGGACTATATGGAAGCGGCAGAGGCGGATATCATCATCTTTGATGAGGAGCTTTCTCCGGCACAGCTTCGGAATATTGAGGAGCTGTGCGACTGCCCCGTTCTGGATCGCACCATGCTGATATTGGATATCTTTGCGGCGCGGGCGGTCAGCGGCGAGGGCAAGCTGCAGGTGGAGTTGGCACGGCTGCAATATCAGTTGCCGCGTCTTGCCGGACGGGGCGTGCAGCTCTCCCGTCAGGGGGGCGGCGGGACGGGCGGCACCGGCGCACGCCGCGGCGCCGGCGAATCCAAGCTGGAAGTGGATCGCCGCCATATCCGCCGCAGGATAGACGCCCTGAAAACCGAGCTGACAGCATTAGCAAGACGGCGAGAGCAGCGCCGCACCCGACGCAAAAAGGACGGGATCACCACGGTGGCGATTGTCGGCTATACCAATGTGGGCAAATCCACCTTGCTGAATACCCTCACCGAAGCCGGCGTGCTGGCAGAGGATAAGCTCTTTGCCACCCTCGACCCGACCTCTCGGGCTTTGGCGCTGCCGGACGGCAGATCGGTCATGCTTATTGATACCGTCGGATTGGTGCGACGGTTGCCTCATCAGTTGGTCGAAGCGTTCCATTCCACACTGGAGGAGGCGGCAAACGCCGATCTTATTCTCAGCGTTTGTGATATTACCAGCCCGGAGCTTTTGGAACAGCGCGCCGTCACCGAACGGCTTTTGGAGGAGCTTGGGGTAGAGGGGACGCCGGTCATCACGGTGCTGAATAAATGCGACGCTGCACCGGACGCCAGAAGCGAGCCCTACAAGGGCTGCGTGCGCATTTCGGCAAAAACCGGCTACGGTCTGCCACAGCTTTTGCAAGCCATTGCCGAGGCACTGCCGCCTCAGCGGATCCGCTGCAGGCTGTGTCTCCCCTATACCGAGGGGGCTTTGCTGCACCGGTTGGAGCAGCAGGGACAAATCTTCCGGCGGGAATATACCGCCGAGGGCACTCTGCTGGACGCCGAGGTGGAGCAGCGGGACTGGCGTCTTTATGAACCCTATCTGAAAATGGAGGACTGACCATGGAGGAATTCAAGTTTGACACCCAGCTGCTGCTGGACGGCAGCAATTTGGACGAGGACGAGATCCACGACTACATCATGGAGCATTTTGCCGGTGACTGCCTGCTGGTGGTCGGTGATGAGGAAACCATCAAGCTGCACTTCCACACCAACCAGCCGTGGCAGGTGTTGGAATATATGGCGTCTCTGGGCGATATTTATGATGTCGTTATTGAGAACATGGAGCGCCAAGCGCGCGGAGAACGCGGATAATGCTGTTTTGGTGCCTCGCCTCAGCCGGCGGGGCGCCGTCTTTTTGGCTCTTTTGCAAATTTGACATGAGAGAAAACAAGAGGATACGAGAGAATTTGAAAGAAAATGAAAGCAATGCACAATGTAAATTAAAAAATGAAAAAACTGCCCTTGACACCGGCAAAGAGCACCGCTATAATAAACATTGTCGCTTTGTATGTGCGCCTGACCGTCAAGGGGCGCAGAAAGAAAGCTAACAAATATTCAGGAGGAAAAAGATATGTCCACTACCATGGCAAAGCCCGGCATGGAACGCAAATGGTACATCATCGATGCCGCCGGCAAACCGCTGGGTCGCACCGCTGAGAAAGCCGCCGTTCTGCTGCGCGGCAAGCACAAGCCCACCTTCACCCCCCATGTTGACTGCGGTGATCATGTTATCATCATCAACGCTGCTCAGGCAGTCCTGACCGGCCGCAAGCTGGAGCAGAAGTATTATCGTCATCATTCCGGCTATGTAGGCGGTTTGAAGGAAGTACAGTACAAAACCCTGATGGCTGAAACCCCCGAAAAGGCGATGATGCTTGCTGTTAAAGGCATGATCCCCGATAACACCATCGGCCGCAAGGCGATGACCCGCTGCCGCGTTTACCGCGATGCCAACCACGGTCATGCCGCCCAGAAGCCCGAAGAAATTTGATCGAAAGGAGAAATAATCCATGTACGAGAGCAAAAATCCCTACTACTACGGCACCGGTCGCAGAAAGAGCTCCGTGGCTCGCGTCCGTCTGTATGCCGGCACCGGCAAGATCACCATCAATGGCAGAGACATCGACGATTATTTCGGCCTTGAGACTCTGAAGCTGATCGTTCGCCAGCCCATGACCCTTACCGATACGCTGGGTCAGTTTGATGTTGTCTGCACCGTTGCAGGCGGCGGTGTTTCCGGCCAGGCCGGCGCAATCCGCCATGGCATTTCCCGCGCCCTGCTGCAGCACGGCGATGAGATGCGTCCCATTCTGAAGAAGGCCGGTCTCTTGACCCGCGACCCCAGAATGAAGGAGCGCAAGAAGTACGGCCTCAAAGCCGCTCGTCGCGCACCTCAGTTCAGCAAGCGCTGATACGATTCCATACCAACAAATGCGATTTGCAGACCCTCGGTTTTGCCCGGGGGTCTGTTTTTTGCGGAAAACGGTAAATCCCTTATCAGATTGTATTGTGGTTTTTACTTTGGGAAATTACATTTTGGCGAACACTATTTTTTTGTCGCAAACCCCTTGACTTTTTTCCCGGGAAATGATAATATAACAAAGCTGACCTGCGGATGTGGCGGAATTGGCAGACGCGCTAGATTCAGGTTCTAGTGGTAGCAATACTGTATGGGTTCAAGTCCCTTCATCCGCACCAATAAAAAAAGAGCCAATAGGCTCTTTTTTTATTGGTGCCATGGGGAACGCAAGCTCTTGGAAGAAGGCGAAAACCTCTGCGTTGACGGAACGCAAAGGGGAAACCAGCAAATTCCCCATGGGATTGCCATATTGTCGTCTCCCTGAAAAGCCGCTTATCTTTCGCCCCGATCCGCCAAAAGCTCTAAATTGAGAACCTCGCAAAGGCGCAGCAGGATATCCAACGATGGCTTTTTTCACCTTTTTCAATCTCGATTATAAAGGTCTGGGAGATGCCGATAAGCTGTGACAGCTTGTTCCGGCTGTAGCCCAGCCGGATACGCTTCTTGATGATAACTTCTTTGTAATCCATGTCGATCCCTCCTGCTTACGGGATAGCCTTTGGCTATTTGCAATAAGTAGCGACTGGCTAAAACCAATCCCCGAAAATAAAGGGTGACTTTCCGTCCAAAATACGCTATTATAATAAATTAGGGCGGGATACACCGCCAAACCGATTTAAATGACCGCAGCGATGCGGACAGAAGGAGAATGATTATGCAGCCGATTCGTATTCAAAAAGCCCTCAGCGAGGCGGGAGTTGCCTCCCGACGCGCAGCAGAGGAACTGGTGCGTCAGGGGCGCGTGACCGTGAACGGACGCAAGGCGGAGATCGGACAAAGCGTGAACCCCGACCGCGATGTCATTGCCGTGGACGGCAAGCGGGTTTATTTCACCCGCAAAAAGCAGTACCGCTACATTATGATGAATAAGCCCCGCGGCTATGTGACCACCCTCAGCGATGAACTGGGACGGCGCTGCGTCACCGACCTTTTGACCGGGGTAGAGGAGCGGGTCTATCCCATCGGGCGGCTGGACCGCAACAGCGAAGGACTGCTGCTCTTCACCAATGACGGAGAGCTGGCAAACCGCATCATGCACCCCGCCAGTCATATTAACAAGGTATACCGTGTCACGGTGCGCCCTGATATCACCGATGAACAGGCAGCGGAGCTTTCCGCCGGCGTCAAGATCGGCGAGAATACCACTACGCTGCCCGCTACCGTCCTCATTCTGGAAAAGCAGCCGGGACGCGTGGTGCTGCAGATCACCATCAGCGAGGGGAAAAACCGTCAGATTCGCCGCATGTGCGAAGCGGTGGGGCTGGAGGTGGTACGCCTCAAGCGTATCGCCGTGGGGCCCATCAAGCTGGGAATGCTGCAGCCGGGGCATTGGCGTGACCTGAAGCCTGCCGAGCTGATCGCCCTGCGCGGTGCGATCACCAAAGCGGGCGGCAGCGGGGAGGGCAAAAAATGATTGCTATTTTACCCATTCAGCCGGATATTCTGCAAATGATGGCGCAGGATATCGGTCTGGAGGCAGAGGGACCCGTGTGGGGCTACTTTGCCGCTGAGGGGACCGAAATGCTGGGCTACATCGTCGTGGAAAAGGCGGAGCCGGTGCGCATCATCGCCCTGCAATGTGAGGATTTTGTCATTGCCGACGGGCTGCTGCGGCGGGCGCTGCACTCCTTCTATGAGGAGGGCTGCCGCAGTTATACCTTTGCCTGTGAGGTGCCTATGCCGCTGCCTATGGCATACACCCGCAAGGGAGAAGGTAGCCTTGCAGCACTTTTTGAAGCAAATTGCGCCGGAAACAGCGGAGAAATCTAAAAAAACCTCTTGCGTTTTTTCAGAGGGAATGTTATCATAGCTAAGTACCGTCTAATAGTATGTAAGGAGGTGTAACACATGCCCAATATCAAATCCGCTAAGAAGAGAGTAAAGGTTATTGCTACCAAAACTCTGCGCAATAAGGCGATCAAGTCCGAGCTGAAGACCTATGTTAAGAAGGCTCAGAACGCCGAGGAGAATAAGGCTGAGGCAGTCCGCGTAGCGATCAAGAAGATCGACCAGGCAGCCGCCAAGGGTATCCTGCACAAGAATACCGCCGCCAGAAAGAAATCTGCTCTGGCTCGCAGCCTGAACGCCTAAGTATGGCAGCACCCGCCCGTACCGTGTCAACGGGCATTCGCTGGGCACGGATCGTTCCCGTCCCATGCGCGCAGCCGAAGAATAAGAAACTCGGAGATTGCATGCATCTGCAAGCAAGATCTTCGGGTTTTTTGTTATTCGCCGGAACGGCATACCCTCTCAGCATCGGCGCATAAGCCCGGCGGCGGGTGCGCCTTCGCTTCTGTCGTGCTGACCCTTACGGGCAGCCCTCCCCGCTGCGGCGCACCCGCCCCGCCTTTACAAGACGATTCATCTATCTGTTCAACCACCCTTTTGCCGCACGACCAAAGGAAGCCCCATGACCCCGCAAGGAAGTGTTCCCATGACTCTTTTTATCAATGATTACAGCGAGGGCTGCCACGAAAGGATATTGGAAGCCCTGACCCGCACCAACCGCGAGCAAACCACCGGCTATGGCACCGATCCCCATTGCGCCGAAGCACGGGAGATTCTGCGCCGCGAGATGGATTGCCCCACGGCAGAAATCCGGTTTCTGTCCGGCGGCACCCAGACCAACCTCATCGCCCTGACTGCCGCCCTGCGCCCGCACGAGGCTGTCATCGGCGCCGCTACCTGCCATATCTTCACCCATGAGACCGGTGCGATCGAAGCCACCGGTCATAAGGTGCTGGTCATTCCCGATGCGGAGGGCAAGGTGCGACCCGCCGGTATCCTTGCCATGCTGGAGGAGCACCAAATGGCGCCCCACATGGTCAAGCCCCGCGTGGTGTATATTTCCCAGTCCACCGAGGTCGGCACCGTCTATACCCGCGAGGAGCTGCGGGCGCTGCACGAGGTCTGTCGGGCGCACGATCTGCTGCTGTACGCCGATGGCGCACGGCTGGGTGTCGCACTCACCGCAGAGGGCTGCGACGTCACGCTGCGGGATATGGCGCGCTACTGCGACTTTTTCTGCATCGGCGGCACCAAAAACGGCGCCCTGTTTGGGGAAGCGCTGGTGCTGGTGAACCCCGTTCTTCAGCCGGACTTTCTGTATATCGTCAAGCAGCGGGGTGGGCTGTTTGCCAAGGGGCGCTTGCTGGGGCTTCAGTTTGCGGAGCTGTTCCGTGACGGCTTGTACTACGAGCTGGCACGCCACGCCAACGGCGAGGCAATGCGCATCAAGGCGGCGCTTGCTGCTTTGGGGGTGCGTTTTCAGGTGGACTCTCCCACCAATCAGCAGTTTATTTATTTGACCGAGGGGCAAGCCGATGCCTTAAAGCAGCGCTTTGCCGTTGATGAGGAGTGGCGTCGGGACGGCACCGTGGCGCTGCGCATCTGCACCGGCTGGGCGACCGACCCTGCCTCGACCGATGCCCTCATCGCCGCCCTGCGGGAAATCCTTGCGTAAACACAGATCCCCTGCGAAAGCGGGGGATTTTTTATGGTAAAAATGCGGAATTTTCGGTCAAGCCTTTTACAAAAGGCTTGCGGTTTCCAAAGGCGGCGCCTTTGGTCGCCCATCGCAATGGGCGAAATCTCCTATACCGGAGGGCGCTCCGCAGGGGGTGAATGACGAAAATGACCCAGAGTGGTCATTTTCATCAGAGGGGGCGCCCTGCAAGAGAGGGCGCCCCCTTACTTGCGGATTTTGCCGGTTATCCTTTCACCGAATAGGGGAAAAGTAGGGACAAGCCCCCATAAGCCTCCCCCGTGGAGAGGGGAGGTGGCACGGCGCAGCCGTGACGGAGGGGTTGCCTGTAGAAGTCTATAAGTCTAAGGTAACTGCTTCCCTCCTGCTCGGAGGGAAGCAAGTCTGTGCAGGCAGCAACCAAGGGGGAACCCTCCCTTGCAGGGTTCCCCCTCTTATCCGAACAATCCACCGGATTATTCGGACAATTCAGCCCCTTTCCGAGCGCCCTTCGGAAAACTATGCCCTCAGTTCCTGCAAATTCCCCGCACTCAAAAATATCTCACCAATATTTTTGATGTTTCGCGCAAAGGAGCCGTTTCGCTTGCTGCGGCAAGCGACCAGCCTTTTGAAAAAGGCTGGAGCCAAAACTTTTTACAAAAACCTCCCCCGCAACCCTGCGGGGGAGGTCTGTCTGTTGGGAAGCAGTTTAATAGCTTCTGTCCGAATACCGGCTGCGGTGGCGCTTTTTCTTTTTGTTGTGCTGCACCATATACACAATGTAAGCAACGACCGCAAGCACCACGACGATCAGAATGATCTTTGCCGTTGTGCTGCTCAACAGGGCGCCGATGGTTCCCAACGCTTTACGGAACCAGCTCAGCGAAAAGTCCTGCGTTGCCACCAGCTCGGCGGTGCCGATCTCCTCACCCATCAGCATAATGTGCAGAGTGCCGACAGAATCACCGGCAGCAACGGGCGCTTCAATGCTTTCGGGCAGCTCGGTATGATAGATGATGCTGTCCGAAGAAATATCGTTCCGCAGCAGCTTCACCACATCGTCCTTCACCGCCAGCTTGGCGATCTTTCCATCGCCGGAATACTTGACCGGCACCTCAGCCATCAGCTCTCCCTGCTCCAGCAGCGTCTTCAGCGAAAAGGTACCGAAAGCCCAGCGGTAAAGCTGGCGCGTCTCTATAAAGTTCGGGAAAGGCTCCGCAGCGGTAGAGGGTGCGCCCATTACCACACAGAAGTAGCGGTAGCCGTTGTCCTCCGCCTGACTGATAACGCAGCGCCCTGCCTCATCGGTGGAACCGGTTTTGATGCCCACCACCGGCGCATAGTAGTAGGGGCTGCTGGTCAGCAGCATCTTGTTGGTGGAGTACTGCCACAGGTCGCTGTGCTTGTTGGTTTGTCCCAGCTGCACGGCATAGTTCTTTACAAGAGAGGCGAAAACAGGGTTTTGCATGGCATATTTCGCCATGATTGCCATATCCCGCGCAGTGGAGTAGTGGTTGTCGCTGTGCAGTCCGGTAGGGTTGGTAAAATGGGTTCCCATGCAGC
>USBC01000084.1 GCA_900552845.1 uncultured Oscillospiraceae bacterium
CCCCCCCCCCCCCCCCCCCCCCCCCCCCCCCCCCCCCCCCGGGGGGGCGCCCCCCCCCCCCCCCCCCGGGGGGGCCCCCCCCCCGGCGGGCCCCCCCGGGGGGCCCCCCGCCGGGGCGCCGTCTGCCCTCTCCTTGCAGCTTCTTCCAACAGTATAGCATAGCCGTCCGCTGTTTGCAAACATTTGTTTGTATTTCAACAATAAATTCTTGCCCCTCTATTCTGTTAAACGAATGTGTTCCACCGCCATCATCACAATTTTGCGGCAAACCGATCACCACAGCCTTTCTTTTTCCGCTTCGTCTTTATTCTGTTGTCCCCTGTCCCCACTTTACAAGGCATTCTCCCCTTTTGACAATTGACAGCCCGCCCCATTTTGACTATTATGGAGTTGGAAATTATCCCCCGAAAGGAGCGTTTGATATGAACACGGAACAAGCTGAGCTGCGCCGCTGGCTGGAGGAGGTCGCCGACCCCGAGCTTTCCGCCGAGCTGCTCTCGATCCGCAATGAGGAAAAAGAGGTGCATGAGCGTTTTTACCGCTCGCTGGAATTCGGCACCGGCGGGCTGCGCGGTGAGTTGGGTGCCGGCACCAACCGTATGAACATCTACACCGTCCGACAGGCAACGCAAGGCTTTGCCGCTTATTTGCTGACCCAGAATAAGACCCCAAGCGCCGCCATCTCCTACGACAGCCGCCACAAAAGCGATGTTTTCGCACGGGAAACGGCACGGGTGCTTGCCGCCAACGGTGTCAAGGTCTATCTTTATCCCCACCTGATGCCCACCCCCGCCCTGTCTTTTGCGGTGCTGGACCGCCGCTGCGAGGGCGGCGTGATGGTCACTGCCAGCCACAACCCCGCCCGCTACAACGGCTATAAGGCTTACGCCGCCGATGGCGCGCAGATCTCCGGCGAGGTGGCAGCCGCCGTTTCCGCCGAGATCGAAAAGACCGATATTTTTGATGACGTAAAGCTGGTGGATTTTGAGGAAGCGCTTGCCGCCGGCACCATCGAATACATTGACAATGCCCTCATTGAGCGCTACTATGCCGCAGTAATGGCGCAGGCGCTGCGTCCGGAGCTGGGCAAGACTGCCGGGCTGCGGCTGGTCTATACTCCCCTCAACGGCTCCGGTCTGGTGCCGGTGATGACCGTCCTGAAGCGCATGGGTCACACCGATATCACCGTGGTGCCGGAGCAGGAAAAGCCCGACGGCGACTTTCCCACCTGTCCCTACCCCAATCCCGAAATTCTGGAAGCGATGCAGCTGGGGCTGAGCCTTTGCGAAAAGCTGGGCGCCGATCTGCTGCTTGCCACCGATCCCGATAGTGACCGCGTCGGCACCGCTGTGCTGCAAAACGGCGCACCGCGCCTCATCTCCGGCAACGAGATGGGCGTGCTGCTGCTGGATTACATTTGCCGCACCCGTCTGGAGCTTTGTAAGATGCCGGAAAACCCCGTGGCGGTGCGCAGCATTGTTTCCACCACCATGAGCGACGCCGTTGCCGCCCACTACGGCGTGGAAATGCGGCAGGTGCTCACTGGCTTTAAGTACATCGGCGAGCAAATCGCCCATCTGGAGGCCGAAGGGCACCCCGAGCGCTTCCTGTTCGGCTTCGAGGAAAGCTATGGCTATCTTTCCGGCGGCTATGTGCGGGATAAGGACGCCGTGGTGGCTTCTATGCTTATCTGTGAAATGGCGGCATGGTACAAGGGGCTGGGCAAGAATCTCGGTGAGGCACTGGACGACCTGTATGCGCAGTACGGCTACTATTTTAACAAGGTGGATAGCTACACCTTCCCCGGCAGCGACGGCATGGAAAAGATGGCGGTGCTGATGCAGAAGCTGCGCACCGAGCTGCCCTTTGTCATCGGCAGCCGCGCCGTTACCGGTCACACCGATTATGAGACCGGACTGCGGTATGAGGACGGCGAGGGGAAAACTCCTACGGGACTTCCCGCCGCCGATGTGATGGAGTTCCGCTTTGGCAAGGAGGGCAGTCTGGTCGCCCGTCCCAGCGGCACTGAGCCGAAGCTCAAATTCTACTATTCTCTGCGCGCTTCCGACCGCGCCGCCGCCGAGGCAGCCTACGGTGAAATCAAGGCAAGTGTGGAGCGCTGGTTGGGACTATGATACTGAAATTGCACCATCAAAAAAAGAGCGGTTCTCTGAACTGCTCTTTTTCTCATGTCTTTTTAATGAAGCTCCTCCCGCATTTGGGGCAGGAAATACTGATTTTCCCTTTGCCGCGCGGCACCCGCAGCTTCTGCTTGCAGGTAGGGCAGCTAAAAACCCTGAAATTTTTGCGCTGCTCCCGGCTGGGGCGTTCGCTGCGTCCGTTTTTCAGCTTCCACCAGAATTGCAGCAGCTTTTGGTTTTCCTGCTGCCGGGCATAGATATTGCGGGAAAAGATGCGCAGATAGCACACCACCAACACCGCCCAGCACAGAATTCCGAGAACATTGGAACGGAAAATGCTGCCGCACAGCGAAAGGAGCAGAGACAGTGCCAGCAGCACCCATGTCAGTTGGTCTACTCCGTAGCGTCCCATCATCAGACGGCGAAACCAGTCCCGCATAATCCGCTCCCCTTTCCGATTCATTCTTTTGCTGTACTATATCATAGCCGAACCGGATAAAAACTGCAAGAACAGCGGCGCAGAATTTACAAACCGTTTACGAATTGTTTTCCGGTCACACGCAATTATTTTCATTCCGGCAAAACATTCCGCCGCAGCAGGATAAAAAACCGTTTTCCCTCTGCTGCAAACCTTGCTTTTCCGCAGATTACCGACACCATCGGTTGCCTTTAACCGCAACCACCACAGCCGCCGCAGCCGGTCTTTTGCGCCAGCCGACAGGCGGTAGGGGTAGCAGCTATACCGCCCAAAGCGGTTTCCCGCAGGCTTTCCGGCAGGGCGCTGCCCACCTGCCGCATAGCCTCCACCACCTCGTCAAAGGGAATGACCTCCGGCACGCCTGCCAGCACCAGCTCGGCGGAAACAAGCGCATTGGAGGCGCCTGCGGCATTGCGCGCCTGACAGGGCGCTTCCACCAGACCGGCAATGGGGTCGCACACCAGTCCCAGCATATTCTGGATCGCCAGTCCCGCAGCGGCAAAGCAGTCCTCCGGCGAGCCGCCTCGCAGATAAACGGCAGCTCCCGCCGCCATGGCGCTTGCCGTGCCCACCTCTGCCTGACAGCCGCCCGCCGCCCCGCTGATGCCGGCATTTTCCGCCACCACCACACCGATAGCGGAAGCCACCAGCAAGGCGTTCAGCATTTTTTCTTCGGGCAGGTCGTATTGCTCCTGCAGGGCGATCAGCACCCCCGGCAGCACCCCGGAGGCGCCTGCCGTCGGCGCCGCCACGATGAGGCCCATTGAGGCGCTGACCTCTAAAACACCCATCGCATAGCAAATCGCGCGGGAGACCGTTTCACCGCAGAGATTTTTCCCCTGCCGGCGGTAATCCCGCAGTTTGATGGCTTCTCCGCCGATGAGCCCGCCCATCGTCCGGTGCGGCTCTTTCAGACTATTCTCCACCGCCTGCCGCATGATGGCATAGGCGGCGCCCAGCTTTTCATACACTGTCTCCGGCGGGGTCTCGTTCTGTTCCTGCTCCCGCCGCAGCATCACCTCCGGCAGGGAGAGTTTCTGCTGCCGTGCGGCGTCCAGCAGCTTTTCGGCAGTCGTGGTATTGGTCTTCATCGGTCGGTATCCTCCCTTGGCGTGATGCGTCTTGCCGCAACGATATCGGGGTGCTCAAAAATCGTGCGTACCGTCTCGCGGCGAATGGGCTGGTCGGCTTCCACAATGGTATAGGCAAGCTTACCGCGGTTTTCCCGATAAAGCCGCATAAAGGCGATATTGACGCCGCTTTCGCTTAAGGTCTTGGTGATGAACGCCACCACGCCGGGCTTATCCTGCTGTTTTACCACAATGGTATCATATTCACCGGAAAGATCGATCTCCACTCCGTCCAGTTCCCGCAGCCGGACGCTGCCGCCCCCCACCGAAACGCCGGTCACATGGACTTCGTGTCCGTCTGCGCCGGCAAGCAGAATGCCAACGGTATTGGGGTGCTCCACCTCGGTGACGGTATCAATGCGGAATTTGTACTGCAAGCCCCGCTCCTCCGCGATCTCGAAGGAATGACGGATCCGCAGATCGTCCGGTGGAAAGCCCATCACCCCTGCCAGCAGCGCTCGATCGGTGCCGTGCCCCCGATAGGTATGGGCAAAGGATCCATAGAGGGTGAATTCCACCCGTTTGGCGCCGCCGTGGATCAGCCGTCCCGCAAGGTAGGCGATCCGCAGCGCCCCCGCCGTGTGGGAGCTGGAGGGGCCTATCATATTGGGCCCGATGATATCAAAGATTCCGGTGGACATAAGGGAGAGCTCCTTTCCGCAGCCAGTGCCGTGCTTTTGTAAACAGTATAACACGCCACAATGGAAAAATCGACCCCCAGTCCCAAGGAAATTACAGCAAAGCCCCTCTGAACCGGCAGATGGACGTACCCGTTATTTGCCCGCTGCCAGCAGCCGTTCCAGCCATTCCACCAGTGCGAAAGAAAGCCGGTACTCCGGCATCTTTCTCAGTTTTTCGATCTCCTCCAGCTCTCTGCTATCCTGCGCTGCCGCTGTGCCGATGCAAAGCTGCGGGAACAGCACACACCACCAGTTGTGTCCCCTTGCCGCCCCCAGCTCGATGCGCACAGCATCATAGTACCCTGCCGGCAGCAGCCGTCCGTCATACTCCCGCGTTTCAAAGTACATGTTCACTATACTCACCCGTACTGCATCGGTACAGCCTGCCGCCGTCAGCGTATCCTCCGCCGCCTCCTGAATTTCCGGCAGCAGCCGTTTGGCAGCTTCCATCGTTTCCTCGCGGCTTTTTGCCGCCGCAAAGTCCGCCTCGGTCGCCCGCAGCACCGCATCTCGGACGCTGAGCTTCAGCGCCTGGTCCTCCTCGCTGTCGCTGTTCGCCAGAATGTGCAGCCGAAGCACGTTCTCCCGTACTGCCTCGCACCGGCTATCAAAGCCTGCTGCCATACTGACCACCACTGCCAGCAGCAACCCGCCGATCAGTACCATGTCCCACCGTTTTGTCATTGTATTTCGTCCTTTCTGTACAGCTGTAATATGTAGCTGTTCCCCAGTATGGACGGGTTCTTCCGCTTTTATTCCAATTTTCCGCAAGCTGCAAATACGGGCGCAGCCCGCCGCCCCGCAGGGGCGGCTCCGGCGGTCTTTGACCGCCGTGCGGCGCTTCGCGCCGCGGGCTGCGCCCGTCCCCTTTCCTCCCCCTCAAATCCCCTACAAGACAAAAATCGGCTCCCCCACGCCGTTCATTATCGGCACAGGGGAGCCTTTTCTATCTCGCATATTCCGGTCTCAAGCTGTCATTCCAGCATCGAACGACCGGTCATCTCCGCAGGCTGCGGCAGACCCAGCGCCTGCAGCATCGTCGGGGCAATATCCGCCAGCCGTCCACCGTGGGGCAGCAGCTTGGTACCCTCGGGGAAGCCCACCGCAATGAACGGCACAGGGTTGGTGGTGTGTGCCGTAAAGGGGTTGCCCTCCTCATCGGTCATCATGTCAGCGTTGCCATGGTCGGCAGTCACAAAGGCTCTGCCGCCCATCTCCTCTATCGCTGCCAGCGTTCTTCCCAAACAGGTATCCACCGCCTCCACCGCCTTTACCGCAGCTTCAAAGACGCCGGTGTGTCCTACCATATCGCAGTTGGCATAGTTCAGGATAATGACATCATACTTTCCGCTCCTGATGCGCTTTACCACCTCGTCGGTCACAAGATAGGCGCTCATCTCCGGCTGCAGGTCATAGGTTGCCACCTTGGGGCTGGGGATCAACGCGCGATCCTCTCCGGGATAGGGTGCCTCCACACCGCCGTTAAAGAAGAAGGTCACATGTGCATACTTCTCGGTCTCGGCAATGCGCAGCTGCGTCAGCCCGTTCTTGCTGATGTACTCGCCAAAGGTGTTGGCAAGACTCTGCGGCGCATAGGCGACCTCCACATTAGGCATCGTTGCGTCGTACTGGGTCATGCAGATATAGGTCAGCGGGAAGAAGCCTTTTTTTCGTTCAAATCCGGCAAAATCCGGATCGACCAGTGTGCGGGTCAGCTCACGGGCGCGGTCGGGACGGAAGTTGAAGAAGATCACACTGTCCCCGCTCTTCACTTCGGCGCCCTCGGTCACCACCGCCGGCACGATGAACTCATCGGTCACACCGTCGGCATAGCTCTGGCGCATCATCGCAGCAGGATCGGGAGCTTTTACGCCCTCCCCGTTCACCATGGCGTCATATGCCTTTACCACACGCTCCCAACGGTTGTCGCGGTCCATGGCGTAGTAGCGGCCGCTTACCGTCGCTATTTTGCCCACACCTGTTTTCTCCAGCTCTTTTTGCAGTTCCTCGATATACTCCGCACCGGAAGTCGGCGGCACATCGCGTCCGTCCATAAAGCAGTGGATATATACCTTTTCCACTCCCATCTTCTTCGCCATTTCGATGAGCCCGAAAAGGTGGTGGATATGACTGTGTACGCCGCCATCGGAAAGCAGCCCCATCAGATGCAGTGCGGCACCCGGCTTTTTGGCATTCTCCATTGCGTGCAGCAACACAGGGTTGGAGAGATACTCTCCATCCTCGATGGACTTGGTAATGCGGGTCAGCTCCTGATAAACGATGCGCCCCGCACCCATGTTGGTGTGTCCCACTTCGCTGTTGCCCATCTGTCCGTCGGGCAAGCCCACGTCCATGCCGGAGGCACCGATCTGGGTATGAGGACAGGTCGCCCACAGCCGGTCAAGATTGGGGTGCTTTGCTGCAGCAATGGCATTGCCCTCGGTTTCCTTCCGCAGCCCAAAGCCGTCCATGATAATGAGTGCCAGCGGTTTTTTCATGCAAGCTCCCCCCTTTTATTTGCTCGCGGCTTCTACTATTGCGGCAAAGTCCGGCGCCTTCAGCGAAGCACCGCCGATCAGCCCGCCGTCTATATCCGGCTGCGCCAGCAGCCCTGCCGCATTCTTTGCATTCATGCTGCCGCCGTACTGGATCGCCGTGGCTTCTGCCGCTTCTTCCCCATACAGCTTGCCCAGCAGTGTGCGGATCATGTGGTTGACCTCGTTGGCCTGCTCGTCGGTCGCAGTGCGACCGGTCCCGATCGCCCAAACCGGCTCATATGCAATGATGACATGCCGCAGCTCCTCGGCGGTTACACCGGCAAGCGCTTTCTTCACCTGAATGGCAATGATCTCTCCGGTGATATCGGCTTCCCGCTGTTCCAGCGTCTCGCCTACGCACAGAATCACCTCCAGCCCGCTGTCGAGAGCGGCGCGCACCCTCTTGGCGACCGTTTCATCGGTCTCGCCAAAATACTGCCGGCGCTCGCTGTGACCGATGATGACATACTGCACACCCAGCTCCTTGAGCATCGGTGCGGAGATTTCTCCGGTAAAGGCTCCGCTCTCTGCCCAGTGGCAGTTCTCGGCGCCGATCTTTACATTGGTTCCCTCGGTCAGTGCCAGCGCTGTCTCCAAATTGGTGTACGGCGTGCACAGCACGACCTCACAATCCGCGTCCTTTACCAGCGGCAGCAGTTCGGTGATGAGTGTCTTTGCCTCGGTGCGGTTTTTGTTCATTTTCCAGTTGCCGGCGATGACCGCACGGCGTTTTGCTTTGTTCATATCGGTTCCTCCTCTTTGGGGTAAGTTTTATTGATGCCCAACAGCGCTCTGCCGGGGCGGGCTTACGGGGCGCAGCCCCCCGCCTGCGGCGGGTCAGCGGACGAAGTCCGCTGCGCGCGTCCTGCGGCCGCGCGGGGGGGGGCCCCCGGGCCCCCCCCCCCGCGCGGGCCAAAAACCAACCCCCCCCCGTGTTT
>USBC01000085.1 GCA_900552845.1 uncultured Oscillospiraceae bacterium
ACAGTTTAATAGCACGGATCCGTGCGGCATATGGTCGTTAAGCTCGGTATCCCGCAGATACGGTACGAGGTGGAGAGCCTGACCCGTATGCTGCTGGGTGAAACGCCTGTGACGATAGTGTTGCCGGAGGAGACGGCGCCGGCGGAAAAGGATATTATCACGGTAACAGAGGAGCCGACAGAGGACGGTGTGATGTGCTGTGTAAGAGCTTTTTTTGACGGCAGGATGCAGGAGGGTACACGCCGTTGTACGGACGACCCTGTTGAAAAGGAGCAGACAGTCTGCCGATTGATCTATGACCAGCTGACGGCGCTGCTGGGGCACAGCCTGCCATGGGGCATGCTGACCGGTGTGCGCCCGGTGAAGTTGGTGCGCCAAATGACAGAAGCAGGATTGGCGGAAGCGGAGATTGCCCGAAAATTAATCGATTATGGTGTCAGCAAGGAGCGCTTGCAGCTTTCACTGGATACGTGGAGAAACCAAAAAACGATTATTGAGAGATTGACTCCGGATAAGGTTAGCTTATATGTTGCAATCCCGTTCTGCCCTTCACGATGCAGCTACTGTTCTTTTGTTTCCCATTCTATTGAGCGCGCCGGCAATATGCTGGAAGAATACTTGACTTTGCTGCTGCGGGAGTTGGAATTGACTGCTCATTTAATGAAACAGTCAGGACTCACGCTGATCAGTATTTATATCGGCGGAGGAACGCCTACAACGCTTTCGGCAGAACAGATGGATCTTTTGCTGCGAGAGATTGTAAAAGACTTTGATCTTGCTGCATGCGAAGAATTTACGGTGGAGGCAGGCAGACCTGATACCATTACACGCGAGAAGCTGGCTGTTCTGGAGAAAAATGGGGTAAACCGCATCAGTATCAATCCGCAGACTTTGAATGATCATGTGCTTTCCGCCATTGGGCGGCGACATTCGGCGGAAGATTTCTTTACTGCATGGAGTCTTTCCGAGAAATTCTCGTTTGACCGAAATGTTGATTTGATTGCCGGGCTGCCGGAGGATACGCTGCCATCATTCCAAAGTACATTGGAACAGATCCTTGCCCTGCGTCCGGAGAATATCACCGTGCATACCTTGACGGTCAAACACGCCTCTACCTTAAAGGAAGAAGGCCCGCAGAAGCGCACCGCTATGGAAATGGTGGAGTTTTCCCGTCATGCACTGGAAGCGGCAGGCTACCTGCCATACTACCTATACCGACAAAAGGGAACGGTGGAGGCTTTGGAAAATGTGGGGTACACGCTGCCCCAAAAAGCCTGTAAATATAATGTCTATATTATGGATGACGGGCATACCATAATTTCAGCGGGAGCTGGTGGAGTAACAAAGGTGGTCCCTGCCGGACCGCAGCGCATCACGCGCAGCTTTAATTATAAATACCCTTATGAATATATCAATCGTTTTGAAACGGTGCTGGAGCGCAAGGCTGCCTTGCCGCTTTGGCATTTAAATGAAACTGAATAAGCATATTTGAAAGGAGCGGAAGCAATGAATCAGTCAACATGGAACAACATTTTAGGGAAAGCCAAGGAATTTGGAAAGGCAGTGGGCGATGTAGCCGGAGAGGTAGTGGATGCTTCACGCCAAAAGCTTGACGAGATGAAAAAGCGCCGCGAACTTGAGGAGTGCTATATGAAGCTTGGGCGTATGTACTATACATTGCTGCAGGAAGGCACCGAGGACCATGAGACTGCCCATGCCATCGCAGAAAAAGCGGCTGCCATCAAGGTGATGCTTGATGCTGCCGCTGCGGCCAAAAAACGTGAGGACGCAGAGCTCCACATGGTGGCCTGTCCGCATTGCGGCAAACTTGTGCCGATCACATCTGTTTTCTGCAGTTACTGCGGCAAGGCCATTCACCCTGCAGAATAAAGTGAATACCTAAAGTATTTTCAGGGAAGTCGAACAGCAAAAACGCTGTTCGGCTTTTCTCTTTTCTTGAAGAAAGGGCGAAAAAATGAAGAGAAACGGCAGCCAAACCATTCTGCAGGGAGCAATCATTCTAACCGCATCAACACTTATTGTTAAGGTAATCGGCGCCATGTTCAAAATCCCGCTTGCCAATATACTGGGCGGTGTAGGAATGTCCTATTTTGTTTCCGCTTATGATGTGCTGATTCCAATTTATTCAATGACTGTAACAGGGCTTGGAGTTTCGGCCTCTCGTGTGATTTCTGAGAGCACGGGAAGGGGAGAATTGTCTGAAAACATATTAAAGACAGCGAGGACGCTATTTCTTGTCATCGGGCTTTCAGGGGCTGCGTTGCTGTTTTTTGGTGCGCCCTTTTTAACAAAACTGATTGGCAATCCGTCAGCCGAGCTTGCGGTCTGCTGCATTGCACCATCAGTGCTGTTTTCATGCATGTCCTCCGCCTATCGCGGTTATTTTCAGGGGATGCATAATATGCTTCCAACTGCCAGAAGTCAGATCCTTGAGGCGGCGGTCAAGCTGCTTGCTGGCATTTTACTGGCATGGCTTATCTTTACCGGATTGACTGATGCAGTAGCAGCAGGGACATTGGAATGGAAAGGAACAGCACAAGAGGTGCAGTTGCGCATTCTGCAGCTTTCTGCCGCTGGTGCGGTGATGGGGGTATCCATCAGTACGCTATGCGGGTTTTTATTCATTCGGTGGCAGTATAGGAAAAGCTCAGTCATGGGAAGGGGGCGCTTTTCGGGAACTGACGCCAGAAGGCTGTGGCGCATTGCTCTGCCCATTGCGCTAACCTCTTTATGCGCTAACCTTACCACGGTGATTGACCTGTCCTCGGTAATGAACTGCCTGAAAAATGCGGTTCGACAGGGTGGGGCGGAAATCCTGCAAATGTATAAAGGCGCTGTCCCACCGGAGGTCACTATGGATGTATTGCCGGAATATCTGTATGGTTCCTATTCGGGGCTGGCGACCTCCATCTATAATCTGGTGCCGGCTGTGACAGTTGGAATTGGTGTGAGTGCCATACCGGCTGTAGCTGGCTATTGTGCTGCAGGCGATGATCATCATTTGCAGCGCTCAGTGGAATCGGTTATGGCGACTACGGCGGCGGCAGCGTTTCCGGCTGGATTCGGAATTTTTACCTTTGCAAAGGAAATCCTTGTTTTTTTGTATCCGCATCAGTTGATGGAAGCGTCGATCGTTGCGCCAACGCTGAGAATGATGGGACTGGTTTCCATTTTAATAGCCTTTTCAGGCATTTTAAACAACATTTTGCAGGCCTCCGGAATGGAAAAAACACCGCTTGTAGCGCTGTTCATCGGCGGATTATTGAAAATGACTGCAAACTTTATATTGGTTTCCCAACCCGAGGTCAACATTCATGGGATTGCCTACGGCAGCCTTTTGTGTTACAGCTTTATTGTTTTGTATGATGCTTTTCGCTGGAACTGCAGCGGAAGACCGTTTGCAAGATCGTCTATTTTACTTAAGCCGATGATTTCCGCAGGAATCTGCTGCGTCACGGCGCGCTTGACTTACAGATTGTTATTTGAACAATTGGGAAACGGAGTATCACTGGTTTTGGCTATCGCAGCAGGAGGCGCTATATATATCGGAATGCTGTTTTTGCTAAACTTTATTAAAAGTGCTAAAATATGCCTCAGTTTTTCGGGCAAGAATAGAAGAAAATAGCTTGAATTTAAGCCAATTTTACTGTAAAATGAGGATAATATCCTAAAAAGCAGGCAGGTCTGTGTAAAAATGCCGGAACAATACAATAAGAGCTCCTACCATAGTGATGATCTGGTTCGTATTATAGAGATCCTGCGTAGCCCGAATGGGTGCCCGTGGGATCGCGAACAGAATCATCATTCCATTCGCAACAACTTTTTGGAGGAATCATACGAAGCAGTGGAAGCTATCGATTGCGAGGATACTACATTGCTGCAGGAGGAGTTGGGCGATGTTCTGCTTCAAATTGTCCTGCACTCTCAAATGGAAGCGGAACAGGGTCATTTTAACTTTAATGATGTCTGTACCGGGATTTGTCGCAAGATGATTGACCGCCACCCACATGTATTCGGTGATAAGCAGGCTTCCGATATTGAAGCTGCCGCCCAAAGCTGGGAGACGCAGAAGCGGGAAGAAAAAGGATTGCATTCCTTGGAGGATCGTTTGCGTCATGTCTCCATTGCATTGCCGGCGTTGATGCGCGCGCAAAAACTGATAGACAAAGCTGGGACTGAGGGATATGCTATTAAGCCCGGTGACGAGGAGATTTATGCGGCACTGAAAAGGGCACTGGATGCCGGTGAGGCAGAGTCTTCGCAATACTGGGGCAGTCTTTTGTTTATGTTGTGCGAGCGAATGCTGCAAAAGGGAGTTGCAGCAGAGGAGGCGCTTTCCCGTGAGTCAGACCGAATGATCGAGCGCTTTTTAGAGATGAAACATAGCGACATTCCCAATGGGAGTCATGCGCTGTGAATAAGAAAATGGCATGGTTGCCTACTATTTTAATTCAGGAGGAAACACAAAATGACCAAAGCTGAAATGATCGTAGCCGTAGCCGAAAAGGCCGGAATGACCAAGAAGGACGCCGAAAAGGCTGTTGCCGCTGTTCTGGAGACCATCACCGAGACCCTGAAGAAGGGTGATAAGATTACCCTTACCGGTTTCGGTTCTTTTGAAGTCCGCACCCGTGCCGCTCATGCCGGCATCAACCCGCTGACCAAGGCTCCCATTACCATCGCAGCCAGCAAGGCCCCTGTTTTCAAGGCAGGCAAGGCTCTGAAAGACGCTGTAAAATAAATCTTGAATGCTGTGGAGCCGGTGCAAAAGCGCCGGCTCTTTTGCGGAAAGGAGGAGCTCATGCGACTGGATAAATACTTGAAGGTCTCACGTATCATCAAGCGGCGCACTGTTGCCAATGAGGCGTGCGACGCCGAGCGTGTGGTGGTGAATGGCAAGACGGCGCGAGCATCTTATGAAGTGAAGATAGGTGATATTATTGAAATCAATTTGGGACAAAAGCCGATAAAGCTGCGCGTAACTGCCCTAAGTGAGATTACCAATAAGGAAAACGCCTCAGAGAATTTTGAAATACTTTAGTGGAAGAACTGCAGCACGAACTTGAAGCTGCGGATTTCTTTTCCATATCTTTCAGCTCCTGATTTGTGTTTACTACTGTTGAGTATAGCCCATACTTTAGCCAATGTAATCAGTGGGAGAAAAGGGCTATGTATTATAAGGTGGAAATCAGCGGTGTAGATACTTCAAAGCTGAGGACGCTCAAAAGCGACGAGACCAACGAACTGCTTCGTCGGGCACATGCGGGGGATAAATCAGCACGAAATCGTCTGGTAGAGAGTAATTTAAAGCTGGTTCTCAGCGCCGTTCAGCGCTTCAGTAATCGTGGCGGTAATCCGGACGATCTGTTTCAGGTGGGTTGCATTGGACTGATTAAAGCAATCGAACGCTTTGATATTGATTTGGGCCTTAAATTGAGCACCTATGCCTTTTCCCTTATCATCGGCGAGATGAGACGTTTTTTGCGTGATTCCGGTATGGTAAAGGTAACAAGGAGGGTGCGTGAACAGGCGATAGCAGCACTGAAAAAGAAGGAGGAGCTGCAAAGCACATTGAACCGCGAACCTACAGTAGAGGAGATTGCACGAGCAATGGGACAACCGAAAGAGGACGTGGTTCTGGCGATGGAGGCGATTATGGAGCCAAGCTCTCTATATGATCCGGCATATTCCGACGGACGGGAAAACATCTGTCTCATTGATCAAGTGCAGGATAAAACCGGAGAGAATGATTGGCTGGACGAAATGCTTTTAAGAGAGGCGATGGAAGCGCTTTCGGCAAGAGAAAAGAAAATACTATCTCTGCGCTTTTTTGCAGGAAAGACTCAGGTCGAGGTCAGCCGTGCAGTGGGTATTTCACAAGCACAGGTCTCCCGCATTGAAAAGGGCGCGTTGCAGTGGATTAAAACTCAAATTTGACACTCCCCCTGGATAAAGCGCGGGGCATTACGGCGCATTTGGTAAAGCGGAAAAGCCCTGTCGCATAGAATAGGATCAGATGCGGTATATAGGGGGGAGAGTATGGTGTGCAGTATGATGGATCTGCGCTGTAAGGAGGTGGTCAACATTCAGAACGGTGCCTGCCTCGGGTGCGTCTCGGACGTCGAATTCGATACCTGCACAGCCCTCATTTGCTCTCTTATCATTTATGGGCGGCCGCGCTTTTTCGGATTGTTTGGCCGAGAACCGGACCTCATTATTTCATGGGGACAAATTAAGTGCATCGGCGAAGACACTGTTTTGGTAGAAAATGTGGCCTGCCCGATACCGCCCCGCAGGCGTTCTCCATTTGCCGGCGCATTACACTAAAAATGAGTGTCAAAACGCACAAAATCTGCCGGATATCTTGCATTTAGTGCTTGCATTTTTTTTCGTCCTATGATAAACTATATCGGTAAAACGCATGCGACACGATTTGCTCTGCCATGTGCCCGCAAGGGTGGCGGAGCGGAGATGACTGTTGCAGAGGTTACAAAAAACAAATTTTTGGAGGAAAAAACATGGCAGTAGTATCTATGAAACAGCTTTTGGAGGCCGGCGTACACTTTGGTCACCAGACCCGTCGCTGGAACCCCAAGATGGCACAGTACATTTTCACCGAGCGTAACGGCATCTACATCATCGACCTGCAGAAGACCGTTAAGAAGCTGGAAGAGGCTTATGACTTCGTCCGCGAGCTTTCTGCCAACGGCGGCACCGTACTGTTTGTCGGTACCAAGAAGCAGGCTGGCGATTCCATTCGTGAAGAAGCAGAGCGTGCCGGTGCTTACTTTGTAAACGCTCGTTGGCTGGGCGGTATGCTCACCAACTTCGAAACCATTCGCAAGCGCATTCGTCGCTTGGAGCAGCTGCGCAAGATGGAGGCCGATGGTACCTTCGAGCGTCTGCCCAAGAAGGAAGTTGTTAAGCTGGAGCTCGAAATTGAGAAGCTCGAAAAATATCTCGGCGGCATCAAGGAAATGAATAAGCTGCCCGCCGCCATGTTCGTTGTCGATCCCCGCAAGGAGAAGATCGCTGTTGCTGAGGCTCATAAGCTGGGGATTCCCGTGATCGCTATTGTTGATACCAACTGCGATCCCGATGAGATTGACTATGTAATCCCTGGTAATGATGACGCGATCCGCGCCGTTAAGCTGATCTCCTCTGCTATGGCTAATGCCATCATCGAGGGCCATCAGGGCGCTATGGGTGCCGCCGCTGCCGAGGCTGAAGCCGAAGCTGAAGCTGCCGAGACTGAGGAATAAGAATAGTACGGAGAAGCCCGAAGTACCTTCGGGCTTTTCTTGAGAAAACGTGTTTAATACCTATAAAAGATACAGGAGGAAACAAAAATGGCATTTACTGCTCAAGATGTTAAGGATCTGCGCGAAAAAACCGGTTGTGGCATGATGGACTGCAAAAAGGCACTGACTGCTTCTGACGGCGATGTGGAGAAGGCAATTGAATTCCTGCGTGAAAAGGGCCTTGCTGCTGCTGCCAAGAAATCTGGTCGTGTAGCTGCAGAGGGTATTGTCTGCACTATGGTAGACTATGATAAAAAGGTCGGCGTTGTTATTGAAGTCAACTCCGAGACTGACTTCGTTGGTAAGAATGCAGATTTTATTAGCTTTGTTGAAGCTTGTGCCAAAACAGTTATCGATGAGAACCCTGCCAATGTTGATGCATTGATGAACTGCAAGTTGGCCGGTACCGATGTTACCGTTGATGCTGCTCTGAAGGATAAGATCCTCACCATTGGCGAGAATCTGAAGATCCGTCGCTTTACCCGCTATGAGGGCAATGTAGTAAGCTATACCCACGGTGGCGGTCGCATTGGCGTTCTGGTCAAGTTTGAACTGGAC
>USBC01000086.1 GCA_900552845.1 uncultured Oscillospiraceae bacterium
TGCGCTGATGACGCTGATCTCCGGCTATCCTATTCTGGTGGGAGGTTTTTTTGTCACTCTCGGTATTTTTTACACCTTCCAAACAGCACGGGAGAGCGGTGATATTCTGTACACGGCGCTGTTGCCCTGCAAAAAGCGTGATGTGGTTGCCGCTAAATATGCGTTTTGTGTTCTGATAGAGCTGGCTGGGTGGCTGCTGTGTGCTGCGCTGACCGCTCTGCGGCTGACTGCGTGGCGGGAGGCGGCGGTCTACACCCAAAATGCGATGATGAACGCAAATTTTGCTTATTTGGGCTGGCTGCTTATTCTGTATGCAATGTTCAACATGGTTTTTCTCGGCGGCTTCTTTCGTACCGCCTACAAGCTGGGCAAGCCGTTTCTTCTATATGGAATCGCCGGCTTTTTGTTAATTGCGCTGGCGGAGACACTGCACCATTTCCCCCGAATGGAAGCGCTCAATTCCCAGACAGAGGGCTTTTCACTCCAGTTGGTCGTGCTGGCGGCAGGGACGACATTTTACGCCCTTGCAACATTGGCAGGCTGCCGGGCATCGCAGAAGCGTTTTGAACGCATTGATCTGTAAATAAATAAGGTCCCTCAAAAGCGACGAAGCAGCGCTTTTGGGGGACCAGTTTGCGATGAGAAGAAAAAAGCCCATAAGGGGGATCAACTCTATCATATCGCAGCGGCTTTCTGTATGCAAGATGTTTTTTGCTCACATTCTTGTTTTTTGTTTTTCTCCTAAAAAACGACCAAAAAGGTGCCGGAATATCGATAAAATTGCAGCATTGACCAAAGAAACTTGCGGCGGTATAATCTAAACTGTTTTTTAATGGAAAGTAAAATGCAGAATAAAGAGTGAGGAGTGAACAGCATGAAGTATATTTTTGTGACCGGTGGCGTGGTATCCGGCTTGGGGAAGGGAATCTGTGCGGCATCGCTGGGACGGCTTTTGAAGCAGTGCGGGCTGCGCGTAAAAAACCAGAAGTTTGACCCGTATTTTAATGTGGATCCCGGTACCATGAGTCCCTACCAGCATGGTGAGGTCTTTGTGACCGAGGACGGCGCCGAGACCGACCTCGATCTGGGGCACTACGAGCGATTTGTGGACGAAGCACTGGATCGTAACGCTTCTGTTTCCTCCGGTAAGGTGTTTTGGAATGTGCTGAACCGTGAGCGTCAGGGCGGTTATCTGGGCGGGACAGTACAAATTATTCCCCATATTACCGATGAGATCAAGCGGCATATTTATGCGATGGAGGACGGCGAGACCGATGTGGTCATCAGCGAGATCGGCGGTACGGTGGGTGATATTGAAAGCCAGCCGTTTTTGGAGGCAATCAGGCAGGTGGCGATGGAGAAGGGCAGGGAGAATGTTCTTTATCTTCATGTGCCGCTTATCGTTTCCATTCCCGGCAGCGGCGAACTGAAAAGTAAGCCCACCCAGCACTCGGTCAAAGAGCTGCTGTCGGTTGGAATTCAACCCGATATTCTGGTGTGCCGCACCGACGCACCAATTACGGAGGAGGTACGCCATAAGATAGCGCTGTTCTGCAATGTGGAGGAGCGCTGTGTCATTTCCAATGCGACTGCCCATACACTGTACGAGGTGCCGCTGCTGCTGGAGCAGGAGGGACTGTGCAGCGTCGTTTGTCGCCGGCTGGGGCTGGGAGAGCGTACCCCCGATATGACCGAATGGACGGCAATGGTGGAGAAGATCAAGGGCGTACACCGCCGTGTGGAGATTGCACTGGTTGGGAAATACACCGGTTTGCGGGACGCCTATCTCAGCGTGGCGGAGGCGCTGTTCCATGCCGGAACCGCTTGTGATGCGGAGGTATTGATCCGCTGGATCGACAGCGAGACACTGACGCCGGAGAATACAGCCAAGGTGCTGGAGGGCTGCAGCGGGGTGCTGGTGCCCGGCGGCTTTGGCGACCGAGGCATTGAGGGCATGATATCGGCGGCACAGTTTGCACGGGAAAAGAAGCTCCCCTATTTCGGTATCTGTCTGGGAATGCAGATTGCCGTTATTGAATTTGCCCGCAGTGCGGTAGGTTGGCAGGACGCAAACAGCGCCGAGTTTTCCGAAACCACCACTCACCCGGTGATTGCCTTGATGCCGGAGCAGGAAGGGGTATCCCAAAAGGGCGGTACCATGCGGTTGGGAAGCTACCCCTGCGTGCTGGCGGCAGGTAGCCGCTCTCGTGAGATGTATGAGACAGAGAGGATCAGCGAGCGTCACCGTCATCGTTACGAGCTCAATAACGAGTTCCGCACCGAGCTGCAAAAGGACGGCTTGATCCTTGCAGGTACTTCTCCGGACGGTGCGTTGGTGGAAATGATCGAGCTTGAAAATCACCCATGGTATGTAGGGTGCCAGTTCCACCCGGAATTCAAGAGCCGGCCAAACCGCCCGCACCCGCTGTTTCTCGGTTTTATCAAAGCGGCGCTGGCGGAGGCGGAAAGATAAAAAACGGAGAGAATATTCTGCTGCAATGGAGCAGGCGTTCCCCGCCAAAAAAAGCAGCAGCATGGCAGAAGCCGGTGAAATCGGAAATGTAAACCGGCGGTAGCGCAAGGAAGGGGTTGTGTGAAGGGGGAACCATAGCGGGGTCCCCCTTCGCGTAAAATCAGGGCAGAGAGTGTTGTGCTGCGATGGAGCGGGCGTTCCCCGCCAACCAAAAAAAGCAACCGTTTCGGTTGCTTTTTTTGGTTGGGCCGGCAGGATTCGGACCTGCGGAATGCGGGAGTCAAAGTCCCGTGCCTTACCCCTTGGCTACGGCCCAGAGTATAAGCCAAGGGATACCCGAAAAAGGTATCCCCTGTGCATGGGGTGGATAGTGGAATTCGAATCCACGACCTCCAGAGCCACAATCTGGCGCGCTAACCAGCTGCGCTATACCCACCATATTTACCTGAATTGGCGCGCCAGAAGGGACTCGAACCCCTGGCCTACTGCTTAGAAGGCAGTTGCTCTATCCTGCTGAGCTACTGGCGCAAGCAAAGCGTGGAGCGGGTGATGGGAATCGAACCCACGTAACCAGCTTGGAAGGCTGGAATTCTACCATTGAACTACACCCGCATGTCCAAAGGCGGTCTTTGGCGACATCAGTTATCATACCAAAAGAGGGGCCGTTTGTCAACCGTTTTTCATAATTTGCGGGAATTTATTTTGTGAAAAAGGTTGTCACCGCCTGCGAGATGTGCTAAAATCTTAATGAGGTATGTACAATCACACGAAAGGACGATTTTTCCTATGTCTGGACATTCCAAATGGAATAATATCAAACGCAAAAAGGGTGCATCTGATGCGGCGAAGGCGAAGGTCTTTACCAAGGTTGCGCGTGAAATGTCGGTTGCCGTAAAAGAGGGCGGCGCTGACCCCGATACTAACGGGAAGCTGCGCGACTGCATTGCCAAGGCGAAAGCTGCCAATATGCCCAATGAGAATATCGAGCGCTGCATCAAGAAAGCCGCAGGCAGCGAGGATAAGAACAGCTACGAGGAGATGGTATATGAGGGCTACGGTCCCAACGGCGTTGCCGTTATCATTGAATCGCTGACCGATAACCGTAACCGCACCGCAGGCGACCTGCGCCATTATTTTGATAAGTGCGGCGGCAATCTGGGTCAGAACGGCTGCGTCGGCTATCTCTTCACCAAGAAGGGTCAGATCGTCATTGATAACAGCGAGGGCGAGCTGGACGAGGAGAAGGTGATGGAGGACTGCTTTGACGCGGGCGCCGAGGACGTCGATTTTGATGAAGATACCATCGAGGTCTTTACCGGCGTAAACGAACTGCGCGAGGTGCGTGAGGCACTGGAGAAAAAGGGCTATGCTTTCCTTTCCGCCGAGCCTGCCTATATTCCCTCCACCTATACCTCCCTGCCGGAGGACGCTGCCGAAAAGATGACCCGTCTGATGGATCTTCTGGACGACTGTGATGACGTTCAGGGCTTTTGGCACAACTGGGAAATGTAATTTACCCGCAAATATTTTTTGAGCGGCGCCCCAAAAGCGCCGCTTTTTCTCAAAGGGGGGCAGACTATGAAGGGAACCCGTATCCTGCTTGCCATCGTATGCGCCGCAGCACTGGCTGCTGTTCCTGCCGCCGCACAGTCAGATGGGTGGGATAATTTCGGCGGCTATGATGCGGAAGCACCCGCTGCCGACCCTGCGGTAGAGCCGCCGAAGGAAACCGGCGGTTGGGACGACGGAATATGGGAAAACTGGGACGGCAGGACTGCCGATCCCGCACTCGCAGAACCCTCCGAAAAGCAGCAGGAGCTGGAGCAAAAACAGCAGGAGCTGGAGCAAAAACAGCAGGAGCGGGAAAAAGCCTTTGCCGAGGCGGCGCGGGAAAACGCCGAGCCTGCCGAGGAGCCAAAGACACCCGGCAGCAGCGGTGAGAGTGGGCAAGAGGATACATCTCCGGAGCTGGTGCTGCCGGAACGGGAAACCGCTCAGGTAAGCCCGATGCGGTATCTCCTCATCGGGGCGCTGCTTGCCGCCGCCATTTGCATTGCTGTTTATCTTTTTACCCACCCCGTGCGGGAGGAAGACGCACCGTCTGCCCAAGATAAAGATTAAAACGACTCCAAGCCGAAAGGAGGAGATCCCATGCCGGAGCCAAACCTGTGCCGCCACTGTTTTTCCGTGATGGAGGAGGGCGAGACAGTCTGCACTGCCTGTGGGCGAAAGCCGGAGGAGCCGAATCCGGAGCAGGCGCTGCCGCTGGATACCATACTGGCAGGGCGGTACCGCATCGGTATGGTGCTGCATCACAATGACCTGCTGACCACCTACCTTGCGTGGGATACCGAAAAGGAGCGCAAGGTACGGGTAGAAGAATTTTTCCCCGGTATTTTAAAGCGGGCAGAGGACGGACAGGGCATTGTGCTGATCTCCGCCGAGAGCAAAACGCTGTTCCGTACCATGGCAAGCGATCTGCACGATCGCTGGAAGCGCTTGATGGAGATCAGTCACAAGGCACTTCTGAAAACGCTGGTGCTTTTTTCTGAAAACGATACCCTGTACCGGGTTACAGAGTATCTGCGCATGGAGCCATTGGAGGAAGTTCTCTCCCGCCAGAAAGCGGATATGAGCCTGACCGATGCGCGGCAGCTCATCAGTCCGCTGATTTCGCTGCTTTCTCAGCTGCACAATCTGGGACTGACCCATTGCGGCATTTCTCCACAGAATATCTATGTAGACAGCCGCAAGCGGGTCATTCTGGACGGTTTTGCTCTGCCGGAGCTGCGTACCGTGGGCAACGGACTGCATGCCGAACTTTATGCCGGATACAGTGCGCCGGAGCAGTATTCCAAGGCGCTGTGGCAGGGGGAATGGACGGATATCTATTCGCTGGGTGCGGTGCTGTACCGTATGCTGGCGGGTCAGGCGCCCGTCAGCGCTGAGCTGCGTGGGGAGAAGGACTACCTTGCCCCGCTGGGAAAGCTGCGCCCCGACCTGCCGGAGCATGTTTGCGAGGGCATTATGAAAGCTCTTTCGGTCGACCATAAGCAGCGCTACCGCTCTATGGAGGCATTTTCCGCCGCACTGCTGGAGGAGACCGGCGCCAATACCGCAGTATTCCGCCCGGAAGCTCCGGCCCGACCTGCCGGAAAGACCGAACCGGTCAAGGGACGGCAGTTTTCATCAATGGCGATTCTGCTGGCAGTACTGCTTGCTGTCAGCGTATTGGGCAATGTCTTTTTAGCACTGTGGAACTCCGGCGCATTCAGCGGCAAGGAGCAGCCTGTCACGCCGGTAATGGAACGCAGCTTTGAGGGGTATTATCTCCCCATGATAGAGGACGAGCTGGAGCAGATGACCGGCTACAACTTTAATTACCGTTACGAATACAGTGACACCTATCCTGCCGGTGTGATCTACAAGCAATCGCTGGCGGTGGGGCAGGTACTGCCGGAGGACGGCAGTGTGACCCTTTTTATCAGCAAGGGACCGCAGTACATCAGCATGCCGGATCTCTACGGCGCCAATGAATCATATGCGATCCGTATTCTTACCGACAGTCAGATCAGCTATACCATCAGCTATGATACCAATCCGGAGACAGGCGGCGAACCGGGCACTGTAGTAGGGACCAGTATTGCCGCAGGGGAGTTGGTTCGCCCCAAGACTGCCAACGAGGTGGATACCGTCACGGTGACCATTAAGGCGGTACAGACAGACCCCTTTTATGAAGGCTGAACCAGCACACAATGAATAACGCCCGCGGGAACGGAGACTCCCGCGGGCGTTTTGTATCGTTTACAGCAGGGTGCGGAAGCTGGGTGTTACCGATTCCTTCAGATGCTCCATCATACGCAGGGCAGCATCAAGCGTGCTGAGCAATTCCGCACGGTCGTCCTCCAGACAATAGGCGGACAGCTCCGAAAGATGCTCCATGATGTTATCCAGATGGTCGTGACGCACATACAGAAGAAATCGCGGTTCCATACCGTTCCATTCCGCCATCAGCTGCTCGCACTGCTGCTGTACCGATGCCGCTCCGTTCTGCTCCGCCTGCTGCCGGACGGAGGCGGTGTGTTCGCTGAGTCGGTCAATACTTTTTTGCATATCCACCAGGGTGCAGATGCTGATGCAGAGAATGATCAGCAAAATAATAACCGCTGCCCAAAAGCGCTTCATCAGCTACGCTCCTTTTCCACAATATCACAGGTGCCGTCCGGACAAGCCACCATCAAATAGATATCCCTGATGGCGAGCTTTTTCGCAGCGGCTTTCTTTTCCACCCAGCGCAGGTCCTTCCCGCAGCGGCGCAGCGCCTCATGCATTACGGTGCCGTCACACACTACCGCCAGCGGCGGGGCATTCTCCTCCGGACAGTCCGGCAGCGACAGCACCTGCGGTGTGACGGGGCGGTTTTGATACTTTTGATAGATCGAGAGCTTGCCGTTGGTTTCCACCACGGCAAATTCGACCTCCTCCACCCGAAAGATACTGTTTTGTCGCAGCTGGATCATCAAATCATCGGCGGAAAACCGCAGCTCCCGCATCTGCTGCTGATCAATTTTTCCGTGATGGATAATGATGATGGGACGCCCCGAAACGATGCGCCGCAGGCGGGCGCTTTTCAGACAGAAAAAGGAGGTCAGCACCTCAAAGCACATCAGCGCCAGAATGGGAAGAAGTCCTGCGAACATGGGGCTGTCGGTTTCTTCGATGGTGAGGGTGGCAATATTGGAGATGAGAATGGTGATGACCAGCTCCGAGGGCTGTAATTCTCCGATCTGCCGCTTGCCCATCAGCCGTATGCCGAATACCACCACCAGATATAAGAGCAAGGTTCGCAAAAATGTGACCAGCAAAATAATCACCTCTCATGGCGGTTAGTATTTGCCGGACTCCTGCCACATATTCCGCACATAAGCGTGCAGAGGGTGTTGATCTCATCGAGAGAGCAGGCGCTGAGTACGGCGATCCTCCGTTCATACGAGGCCGCTTCCAGCAGCTCGCGCAGCGCAGGCTTGGCATTTTCAATCAATGCCGGATAATCCGCTCTTGTCGGATACGGAGATTTTCGTGTCATAGGCACTTCCTTTCATTTCATGGGCTGTTTACCCCTAAAATGGCAGCGCCCGCGCAGGGGTAGGCTTTCCTGTGCGGGCGCTCGGTTCTTATTCGTTTTCGGAGTATATACTCCTTGCGGGCGGCGTATATCCGGCGTTTTTGGCGCGTTCGCTGGCGGCCCTGCGCCGCTCGTCGCTGAACGGCTCCCGGACGCTGACGCAGCTTTTCGGCACGGCGTAGCTGAC
>USBC01000087.1 GCA_900552845.1 uncultured Oscillospiraceae bacterium
CCGACATGGCGAAATATGCTTCGGCTTCTGAAAGCGTCAAAATCAGAGCCTGTTATCAGTCCATTCCCGCTCAGCTTGCCAAGGAAAACAGGAAATTCCAATATAAGGTGGTGCAGAAGGGGGGAAGCTCGGCCATATTCGGAGCTTCCATCGAGTGGCTTAATCTGGCGGGCGTCGTTCTAAAATGCCAGAAGATAAGTCATGCCTATGAGCCGATTTCCGTTCATATGGAGCTCGCATCGTTCAAACTTTATATGGGAGATGTGGGACTGCTGACGTTGAAGTCGGGTATTGCACAGCAAACCATTCTTTCCGATCTTGAAAATCAGTTTTTGGGGGCTCTTGCGGAAAATTATGTTGCTCAGCAGCTTACCGCTAACGGCTATCCTCTTTTCTATTGGGAAAGTGATGGCTCTGCCGAGCTTGATTTCGTTTTGCAGAAAGGACGCGAGATCATCGGCATTGAGGTAAAGAGCGGACTCAATGTGCGCTCGCGCAGTCTGAATGTCTTCAGCGGGAAGTATCATCCGGTATATAACATACGATTTTCTTTAAAGAATTTTGGTCAGGTCGATAATCTTCGGTCTGTGCCGTTGTACGCAGCTTTTTGCGTATAGCTTTTTTTGCAAGATTTCGGATATGTTATGCACCTCCTTGCCCGCAGAAATATTTTTGAAAACGTAGATATTTTTGTGGGTATGATTGCTTGTGAGTATATATTAAATATATTAATTCAATATATTACATTGTAAAATTTATCCGCCTGGGGACGCCAAAATAAGGTACAATAAAGGATATCAATGTGCAAAACACATTGGTATCCTTTCTTTTTTTGTGTCAACAGGATTTCCCGTCGTCCACGTTTGTCCGGTTGCATCCAATTCTTGCAGGGGTATATCCGAGGGGAGATCCATGCTATGCAAAAGCGTGATATCCTCACGGATAACAGGGCTGTATTGCTGTATTTTTTGTCCTGAGAGGTATCGAAACATCCAGCATAAGCCAGAGAGTACACCATGCCTCTTACCGACGTTCGTATCCGCAGTTTGAAGCCCGCAGACAAGCCCCACAAGTATTCCGACGGCGGTCTTTTTCTTTTCATTCCTCCCAGCGACAGCAAGCTCTGGCGCATGGCCTACCGCTTTGAGGGCAAAAGCAGGCTCCTCAGTTTCGGGGCCTATCCTGCCATATCTCTCAAGGATGCCAGAGAGCGCCGTGATGAAGCCCGCCTTACCGGCATCGGTGCCGGCGTCGGCATTGGTATTGCTACCGGTAAAGCTACCGAAGCGGTAGCCCGTCAGCCAGAGGCAGACGGCAAGATCACCAAGCTTCTGCTGCTGGGCTGCGCCCTGGCCGAGGCGACCGCCATTTACGGCTTTGTAATTGCGCTTCTTATTCTGGTGCTGTAATAACGGAAATAGAGAAAGGAAGGCGAGAAAGATGCTGAGATTAGATATCAATCTCTTATTTACCGTCATCAACCTGCTGGTTCTCTATTTCTTTGCCAAAAAATTTCTGTTCGGACGGGTCAATCAGATTCTGGAGGAGCGGAAAGCGCTGATAGAGAAGAAATTTGCCGATGCCAAGACCGCACAGGATACGGCAGACGGCATGAAGACGGAATATGAAGGTAAGCTGGCTGCCGCTGCAGGCGAGGGCGAGGAGATCATTGCACGCGCCAAAGCGGAGGCAAAGGCACAGAGCGAAAAGCTGCTGGCAGCAGCCGATGCCGAGATGGAGCAGAAGCGCCGCCGCGCCGAGGAAACGATGGCGGTGGAGCGCGCCAACGCTCTGAGAGAAATGAAGAGCGAGATCGCCACGCTGGTAATAGACGCCGCTGCCAAGGCGGTGGGCGACCGCAACACCGAGCAGCAGGATAAGCTGCTGTACGATAAGTTTATTGCGGAAGCAGGTGAAGCACATGGCGGAAAGATCCAGTGACGGAAAGCTGCAGGAAATGCTGGACGCCCTGAAAACCGACAGCGTGGAAGCGCTGGATCAGCTGATGGACGCCTATGAGGAGCACCGTGCGGAGCGTGCCAGCCGCCGAAAGGCAGTGCTGCGCTACGTCACGCCGCCCACGGCGGAGCAGTTGAGGGAGATCCATGAATTTCTGCGGAAGAAATACGAGGACGAGAACCTGCCGCTGGAGCTTTGTGAGGATAAGGAGCTGCTGGGCGGCTTCTGCATTACGGTGGGCAGCGATGAATATGACTGGAGCATGCGGGGCCGTCTGACCCAGATGAAGAACCGCCTGACCCAGACCCCCGAAATGCTTGCCAGCTCCGATGAGGTCATTGACCTGCTGCGGACTGAAATTGACGCAGCAGCCTTTGACGGAAAAGACCATGAGGTCGGCGAGATTCTGCGGGTCGGAGACGGCGTTGCTACCGTTAACGGCATTCGGCACGCCGGCTATGGCGAGATTGTGCAGTTTGAAAGCGGCGTAAAGGGTATGGTGCAGGATATCCGTAAGGAGGAGATCGGCGTCATTCTGCTGGGCAGCGAAAAGGGACTGTGTGCCGGCGGACGGGTGGCGCGCACCGAGCGCAGCGCCGGCGTTCCGGTGGGCGAAGCCTTTTTGGGACGCGTGGTGGACGCCATGGGTACCCCCATTGACGGTAAGGGCGTGGCGGAGCCGGCAGGCTATCGCCCCATTGAAAACAACGCCCCGACCATCAAGGACAGAAAATCTGTTTCGGTTCCGATGGAGACCGGTATTCTTGCCATTGACAGCATGTTCCCCATCGGCCGCGGTCAGCGTGAGCTGATCATCGGCGACCGCCAGACCGGTAAGACCTCCATTGCCACCGATACCATTCTGAACCAGAAGGGCAAGGGCGTAATCTGCATCTATGTAGCCATCGGGCAGAAGGCTTCCACCGTTGCCAAGGTGGTTTCCACGCTGGAGCGTCACGATGCGATGGAGTATTCCATCGTCGTTTCCGCAACGGCAAGCGATCCGGCTTCGCTGCAGTATATTGCTCCCTATGCCGGTACCGCAATGGCAGAATACTTTATGTATCAGGGAAAGGACGTTCTGATCATCTACGACGATCTTTCCAAGCACGCAGTGGCTTACCGTTCGCTGTCGCTGATTCTGGAGCGCAGCCCCGGACGTGAAGCCTACCCCGGCGACGTCTTCTATCTGCACAGCCGTCTGCTGGAGCGCAGCAGCCGCTTGACCCCCGAAATGGGCGGCGGCTCCATTACCGCACTGCCTATCATTGAAACGCAGGCAGGCGATGTTTCCGCCTATATTCCCACCAACGTGATTTCCATTACCGACGGACAGATCTATCTGGAGACGAACCTCTTTAATGCAGGTCAGCGTCCGGCGGTCAATGTCGGTCTTTCGGTTTCCCGCGTGGGTGGTGCAGCCCAGACCAAGGCGATGAAAAAGGCAAGCGGATCGATCCGCATCGATCTGGCGCAGTACCGCGAGATGGAGGTCTTTACCCAGTTCAGCAGCGATCTGGACGATACCACCCGTGAGCAGCTTGCCTACGGCAAGGGTCTGATGGAGGTGCTCAAGCAGCCGCTGTACCGTCCTCTTTCGATGGCGGAGCAGGTCATCACGCTGGTGGTGGCAACGGCAAAGGGCTTCCTTGCGGTTCCGCTGACCGAGATCAAGGCCTATCAGATGGGACTTTTGGACTATGTGCAGGAAAACCACAGCGAGATCATTGCAGCGCTGGAGGAAACCAAGGCGCTGGACGATACGCTGCGGGAGGCGATCCTGACGGCGGCTGCCGAGTATAAGGGCAGGTGATGACATGGCAAGCGCGAGAGATATTCAAAGCCGTATCAAAAGCGTGCAGGATACCATGAAAATCACCAATGCCATGTACCTGATCTCCTCGACCAAGGTGAAAAGGGCGCGCCGTGCGCTGACAGAGGCGCTGCCGCACTTTGAGCAGTCAGAGGAGCTGATCGCAGAAATCCTGCGCGATCTGCCGGAGCTGGAGAACCGGTACTTCGGTACCGGTGAGCCGATCCCCGGCGGGAAAAAAGGATACCTGATCATCAGCGGAGACAAGGGACTGGCAGGTGCCTACAACCATAACATTGTAAAATTTGCCGAGGGCATACTGAAAAACGAGAAAGACCCCATTGTTTTTGTGGTGGGGCAGTTGGGCGCACTGGCGCTGCAAAAGGCGGGCTATCCGGTAGACCGCAGCTTTGCCGGTACAGCACAGCACCCCTCGGTGGAGCGAACCAGACGCATTTCGGCGGTGTTGTGCGATAAATTCTGCCGCGGAGAGCTGAGCGAGGTGGATATCATCTATACCCGCATGGAAACGCGCGGTGAGGAGGCGACCCCCAGACTGCAGAAGCTGCTGCCGCTTTCGGCGGAGGCCTTCCGCCCTTCGGCGGAGAAACCGCAGGAGCCGCAGGAAGTGACCTATCTGCCAGATGCCGGTGCGGTACTGGGCTCGATAGCGCCCAACTACCTGACGGGATACCTGTTCGGTGCGCTGGTGGAGGCATTTTGCAGTGAGGAAAATGCCAGAATGCTGGCAATGAAATCCGCGACGGACAGCGCAGCCGAAATGCTGCGGGAGCTTTCCGTCATCTATAACAGTGTGCGTCAAGCCGCCATTACCCAGCAGATCGTAGAGGTAGCGGGCGGCGCCAAGGCGCAGAAAAGGAAGAAAACATCATGATGAAAGGGATTATTACAGAGGTGCAGGGTCCGGTGGTGGACGTTTTGTTCCCCGAGGGTCATCTGCCCTTCATCAAAGATGCGCTGACGGTACAAAACGGCGGGCATACCTGCGTGATGGAGGTTGCCCAGCACATGGGCGGTAACACCGTGCGGTGCATCATGCTTTCCCCCAGCGAGGGGCTGTGCCGTGATATGGAAGTGACTGCCGAGGGCGGCGGGATAATGGTGCCGGTGGGCGAGCGCACGCTGGGTCGTCTGTTTAATGTGACCGGTGAGGTCATTGATGACGGCGAGGCGCTGCCGGAGGGAGAAAAATGGTGTATTCACCGTGACCCGCCCGGCTTTGCCGACCAAAGCCCCGTGGTGGAGATCCTGGAGACCGGCATTAAGGTGATTGACCTGCTGGCACCCTATGCCAAGGGCGGTAAGATCGGTCTGTTCGGTGGCGCAGGCGTCGGCAAAACGGTACTGATCCAGGAGCTGATCACCAACGTGGCGACCGAGCACGGCGGTTATTCTATCTTTACCGGCGTAGGCGAGCGTTCCCGGGAGGGCAACGACCTGTGGACCGAGATGGGCGAAAGCGGCGTTTTGAAAAAGACGGCGCTGGTATTCGGGCAGATGAACGAGCCGCCCGGAGCGCGTATGAGAGTTGGTCTGACGGGACTGACCATGGCGGAATACTTCCGCGATGTGGAGCATCAGGACGTGCTGCTGTTCATCGACAACATTTTCCGCTTTGTGCAGGCGGGCAGCGAGGTCTCGGCGCTGTTGGGACGCATGCCATCTGCCGTAGGCTACCAGCCTACACTGGCGACCGAGCTGGGCGAATTGCAGGAGCGTATCGCTTCGACCAACAACGGCTCCATCACCTCCGTTCAGGCGGTGTATGTGCCTGCCGACGACCTGACCGACCCCGCCCCCGCGACGACCTTTGCACATTTGGACGCTACCACCGTGCTTTCCCGTAAGATCGTGGAGCAGGGTATTTACCCGGCCGTTGACCCGCTGGAGTCCACTTCCCGAATCCTGGAAGCGGAAATTGTGGGTCAGGAGCATTATGAAACAGCGCGTGCGGTGCAGAAGATTTTGCAGAAGTATAAGGAATTGCAGGATATTATTGCGATCCTCGGTATGGAGGAGCTTTCCGATGAGGATAAGGTGACCATCTACCGCGCGAGAAAGATCCAGAAATTCCTTTCTCAGCCGTTCCATGTGGCAGAGAACTTTACCGGCGTACCGGGCAAGTATGTGCCTGTCAAGGATACCATTCGCTCCTTTAAGGCGATCATCGACGGAGAAATGGACGAATATCCCGAGTGGGCGTTCTTCAATGTGGGCACCATTGAAGATGTGATAGAAAAAGCAAAGCAGGGCGTGTAACGACCGGAAAGGAGAGGTGCCGCAATGGAAGCCTTTACGCTGAAGGTCATTGGCTTTTCCCGTGTATTTTACGAAGGAGAGGCGCTACAACTGCAGCTGCCGATCCAGGACGGCTTGATGGGCATTATGGCGCATCACGAGGCAGCGGTCATCGGCATTGTGCCGGGGACACTGCGCCTGCAGCAGCCGGACGGTGAGTGGCAGACCGCAGTGGTAGACGCCGGTTTTGCCCGCGTGGGCGATAACGCTGTGAGCGTGCTGGTGGAGGAGGCGTTGCGTCCTGAGGAGATTGACGAGGAACGCGAGCGCCGCGCCCTTGCCGAGGCGCAGGAGGAGCTGCGCCAGAAGCACAGCATACTGGAGTGCCAGAATGCTGAAATGACGATTTTGCGAAGTCTGGCAAGACTGCACGCAAAGGAACTGTTTTTATCATGAGAAGGCATGGGGGCTGCCCAAAGGGCAGCCCCCATGCTATAATGACAGAGCAAAGGAGAGCAGGGGGGAAAAGGCGGCGGAGCCGCCGCCCCGAAGGGGCGGCAGCCCGCGCGCCCCTGGGGGCGCGCGGGAGCGGGGCGAAGCTCCGCGGCTCCGCCGCCAAATGAGTACCCTGCTGTGAAGAAAAGGAGAAAAGAAAGATGAGTATATTCTGCTGCCCGAACTGCGGACGACCGCTGACCGGCGAGGAACGGCGGTTGGTATGTCCGGCAGGGCATAGCTTTGATAGGGCAAAGAGCGGCTATGTAAACCTGTTGCTGAGCCGACAGACGGGGCAGAAGCACCACGGGGACGACAGGCTGATGGTAAGGGCAAGAAGTACTTTTCTGGAGAGAGGTTATTATGACCCGATGCGGCAGGAGCTGATCCGGCAGGGGCTGACGGCAGCGAGGGAAGGCTTGACGGTGTTGGACGCAGGCTGCGGTGAGGGCTACTATACGGCGGAGCTGGCAAGGACACTGCGGGAAGCAGGCTTCCGACCGGGCGTTTCGGGGATCGATATATCCAAGGCGGCACTGCAGGAGGCGGCAAAACGGGATAGGGAAACCGAGTATGCGGTGGCAAGCTGCTTCCATCTGCCGGTGGCAGGGGAGCGTATAGATCTGCTGCTTTCGGTATTTGCGCCATACTGCGGGGAAGAATTCCGGCGGGTGCTGCGGCCAGATGGACAGTTTATCATGGTGATCCCGCTGGAAAATCATCTGTATGGGCTGAAGGAAGCCATCTACGAGAAGCCGTACCGCTATGAGGTGAAGCCATACGAGCTGGACGGCTTTCGGCTGGAGGAGAGCCGGGAACTGCGCTATGAGATTACGCTGCGGGGACAGGAGGAGATAGAAAGCCTGTTTATGATGACACCCTACTACTACAAGACGGGCGCGGCAGACCAACAGAAGCTGTTGGACAGAACAGAGCTAAAGACGCCGGTGGAATTTGCAGTACTGCGGTATACAAAGAAATAGAATCATTTTAAGACGGAAAACTGTGCGAACAGGAAATCCCCGAAAGGTGCTGCATGATACACCTCTCGGGGATTTTGATGTAAAAACAGGAGTAAGAGGGCGGCATCAACCGCCGAGATAAGCCTTTTGCACCTGATCACTGGCTTCCAGCTCGGCGCCGGTACCGGAGAGAACAATGCGTCCGGTTTCCAGCACATAGGCACGGTCGGCAATATCAAGAGCTGCCTGCGCATTTTGCTCGACCAGCAGGATCGTGGTGCCTGCTGCGTG
>USBC01000088.1 GCA_900552845.1 uncultured Oscillospiraceae bacterium
AGTATTATCCTCGCTGCGGCAGGAAAGTGTTCCGGGGCTCTTGCCTTCGTCCTCTGCCAGCACCCGCAGTGTTCTACCCACATAGCCTTTCAATAATTCACTGCCAATGGCACCCTGAGTATCCAAAAGCTCGCGGAACCAGCGACTTTTCTCCTCGGCGGGAATGGGATCCGGCAGCTTTTCGGCTGCGGTCCCGCTGCGACGGGAGTAGATAAAGGTAAACAAAGCACTGTATCTTATCCGCCGTACCAGCTCCAGCGTTTTTTCAAAATCCTCCCGCGTTTCACCGGGAAATCCAACTATAATATCGCTGGTAACCGAAAGATTCGGCATTTTTTCTCTGGCATATTGCAACAATTCTTCATAATGCCGCAGATCATAGTGGCGGTTCATCACCGTTAAAATGCGGTCGCTTCCGCTCTGCACCGGCAGGTGCAGGTGCTTGCACACCTTATCGCACTCCGCCATGGCATCGATCAACTCCTTGGTGCAGTCCCTGGGGTGGCTTGTCATAAAGCGGATACGAAAATCCCCCTCTATGGCATTCACCTGCCGCAAAAGCTCAGCAAAGCTGCATGGCTCTGACAGCCCCTTTCCATAGGAGTTAACGTTCTGCCCAAGCAAAGTAATATCCCTGCAGCCGCTTTCCACCAGTTTTTTCACCTCGCGCGTGACATCAGCAGGCAGGCGGCTGCGCTCGCGCCCGCGCACGAAGGGAACGATACAATAAGAACAGAAATTATCACAGCCATACATCACCGGAACAAAAGCCTTAAACGGGCTTTCGTGCAGAACCGGAACATCTTCATACAGGGTGGTGTCCGTTCCGCCCTCCATGGCATCGCAGCGGATACTGCGCCGTCCCTCCAGCAGCACACGGGATAGCAGCTCCGGCAGTCTTCCAGCAGCATTGCTGCCCATTACAAGATCGACATAGGGATAACTCATTTTCAGCTTCTCGCTGACCTGCTGCTGTTCGGTCATGCAGCCGGCAAGTGCAATGACAAGGTCGGGCTTTTTCTTTTTCAGCCCCTTAAGCGCCCCAACATTGCCAAAGACCCGTTGCTCGGCATTTTCTCTGACGGCACAGGTATTGTACAAAATGAGATCTGCCTGACGGATATCCTCAGTAAAGCCGTAACCAAGCTCCGCCAGAACGCCCTTGAAACGTTCCCCATCATAGACGCTCTGCTGGCAGCCGTAGGAGTGAACATGTGCCAAAGGCGGGGTCTCATAGCGCTCGCTGAGATATTGTCTGATCGCCTCGGCACAGCTTTGCTGCCTGCCAAGCGTGTGAAAATTCTGCGGGACGGTTTTGCCCTGATCCAAGGTTTCAACACCCTTTCGTTCAAATAAAAATCCAACTTATATTGTAGCATTTTTTGTTTTGCACCGCAACACTTTGAAAAGATCTTCCAAAAGAAACAGCACACCCCATGCCATGAGATGTGCTTCTGTTCTTATGTTCCGCATCAGTCCAGCGGAAAAAGCTGCTGCAGAGCTTCGGCGGTCATCTGCTTTGCAGCGGCGCTCTGCACCCCCTCAGGCGTGGTCAGTGCGCTGCACAGCAAAAAGGTAAAGCGCTCTGCTTCCCTTTTTGCCATTTCTGTCGGCATATTCCGGCGCTCCAGCGTTCCCGCTAAAATATCACGCATCTCCTGCTGTTCGCCAAGCAACATATCGTTCACTGCGGGCATAGAAAGCGCAAGCGCCTGAAGCATGATATAAAAACGGTTCTGTGAATTATCGTTAAGCAGGTCTTCCAACTGCTCTTGACGCTCGATTGCATCACGGGTATGCAGCAGATCATCCAGTCGGTTCTGCAGCTCCAGCAGTACCATCTCCGCTGTTACCAGCAAAATATCGTCCTTGCTCTCAAAGTAATGATGGAGCATGCCGGCAGCCATTCCTGCCTCCTGCGCAATATCCTTTACCGACGTCAGCTCATAAGAACCGTTGCGGATCACAGCGCTTTGCAGTGCCCGGCAGATTTCCATACGACGCTGTTCTGCCAGCGAGGGTCTCCCCATGTGTTTTCTCCTCCTTAGAAGCGGTTTTATTGCCCGCACATATTGACAATGCCGCCCTTTTGTTGCTTAATGTGGTTGGATAAGCTCTTCGAGGCGGCAGTCCTTACCGGACTCTCTTTTTTAATTATACCACAGGAGGCGGAAAAATGAAAGTCTTTTTGCTGATTGCAGCAGTAATTCTGCTGTCAGGAATCCTTGTGATACTGCATCTCGTCTTCGGTCTGTTTCGGCGCGGCAATACAGCACCCTATGCCCCATGCCGCCAAATCCCTAAAGAAAGCCCTCTGTGCAAAAAGACCATTTTCTGTCTTGGCTCCTCGATATCCTCCGGCTTTTCCGCAGGCGGTGTCTCGTTTCTCGATTATCTCTCCTGTATTGACGGCTGCCGGATCATACAGGAAACCGTCTCTGCCACGACTTTGGCCGACAGAGGATATTTTTCCTATCTTAAGCGTCTGCGTCGCCAGATGCTTCGTATGAAAGCTGCGCCGGATTGTTTTCTCTGCCAGCTTTCCACCAACGATGCCGCATTGCGAAGCCCTGCCGGTAAGGTAAGCTGCAGTAAAAACCTTTCGAATTTCGATCCGTCAACTGTCAGCGGAGGGATAGAAACCATTCTGGCATTGGTACAGGAGAAATGGGGCTGTCCTGTTGTCTTTTATACTGCCGCCCGCTATGATAATCCGCGCTACCACAAGCTGGTAAATCTGCTGGTAGACCTGCAGGAAAAATGGGATTTTACACTGCTGGATCTATGGCATGACCGCACCTTTAACAATTTGTCCCGTGAAGATCGGGCGCTCTACATGAACGATTCCGTTCACCCAACCCGTGCAGGCTATCTGCTATGGTGGCTGCCACGCTTTGAGAAAGCTCTTGCTGAAGCGATGAAATTGACAGTAACTGAATAAGCGCAAGCGGGTGGAGATCTGACGATGTCTGCCCGCCGCCGTATTTTAATCGGACGCATTTACTGAATTCCACATATTTTCCGGCTTATCTTCCGAAAATTTCTTTGGGCCATTCTGCAAGTCGAACTTGTGTTCGCACATGCCTTGTGGTACAATATAAGATAGATTTAAATGAACTAGGGGGTGAAGGCATGAGTACAGATCATTTTGAACTGGTATCTCCTTTTCAACCTACCGGTGACCAACCGGAGGCAATTGAAGCGCTGGTAAAAAGCATAGAGGCAGGTAACCGCATGCAGACGCTGAAGGGTGTAACCGGAAGTGGTAAAACCTTTACCATGGCGAATATAATCCAGCGGCTGAACCGTCCTACGCTGGTGCTGGCACATAACAAAACGCTGGCGGCGCAGCTATGCAGTGAATTTAAGGAATTCTTCCCCCGAAATGCTGTAGAATACTTTGTCAGCTACTATGACTACTACCAACCCGAAGCTTACATTGCCTCCACCGATACCTACATTGAGAAGGACAGCGCCATCAATGACGAAATTGAAAAGCTGCGGCACTCTGCCACCTCATCCCTCTCGGAGCGTCGAGATGTCATTATCGTTTCCTCTATCTCCTGCATTTACACGTTAGGAGACCCGATCGACTATCGGAACATGGTCATTTCGCTGCGTCAGGGTATGGAAAAGGACCGTGATGAGCTTATTCGTAAGCTGGTTGAGATCCAATATGAGCGCAATGATATTAACTTCGTGCGCAACAAATTTCGCGTGCGCGGCGATGTGGTGGAAATTTACCCTGCCTATTCGAGTGAAACCGCTATCCGGGTCGAGTTTTTCGGGGACGAAATAGACCGTCTGTGTGAGATAAATACCGTAACCGGTGAAATTAAGAATGTAGTGAGCCATGTGGCGATCTATCCTGCCTCGCATTATATCGTGCCGCGTGAACGGCTGTTAGCAGGTATTGAAGAGATTCGGCGGGAATGTGATGAGCGGGTGGAATACTTCCGTGCAAATAATAAGCTTATTGAGGCACAGCGCATTGCTGAACGTACCAACTATGACATTGAAATGCTGCAGGAAATCGGCTTTTGCAAAGGCATCGAAAACTATTCCCGGGTTTTAAGCGGCAGGGCGCCCGGCAGCATGCCCTATACCCTGCTGGACTATTTCCCTGAGGATTTTGTTATCTTCATTGATGAGAGCCATGTAACACTGCCGCAGGCAAGGGGCATGTATGGCGGTGACCGCAGCCGGAAAGAATCACTTATTGAATATGGCTTCCGGCTCCCCTCGGCTCTGGATAACCGTCCGCTGAAATTTGATGAGTTTATGGGCAAGCTCAAGCAAATTGTTTGTGTCAGTGCAACACCCGGCGAGCTGGAAAAGAGCCAAAGCAGTCTGATCGCCGAGCAGGTTATCCGTCCCACCGGACTGCTGGACCCTGAAATTGATGTGCGCCCCGTGGAGGGGCAGATCGATGATCTTATCGGAGAAATCAACTTGCGGACTGCAAAAGGGCAGCGCATTTTGGTCACCACACTCACTAAGAAAATGGCGGAGGATCTGACCGCCTATCTGGAGAAAACCGGTATCAAAGTACGGTATATGCACCACGATATAGATACCATCGAGCGAATGGAGATTATTCGTGATCTGCGAAAAGGAGAATTTGATGTTCTGGTGGGTATCAACCTGCTGCGTGAAGGGTTGGATATTCCAGAAGTCTCGCTGGTAGCGATACTGGACGCCGATAAGGAGGGCTTCCTGCGCAGCGAAACCTCACTGGTACAGACCATCGGCAGAGCTGCCAGAAATGCCGAAGGCAAGGTCATCATGTACGCCGATGAAGTGACCGACAGTATGCAAAAGGCTATCGAGGAAACCTACCGTAGACGGGAGATCCAGCAGAAATATAACACCAAGCACGGCATCACCCCGCAGACCATCAAGAAGGAGATCCGTGAAGTACTGGAGATCAGCGTAACTGACAAGAAGAACGGCAAGGGCGGCAAGAAGATGAGCCGCAAGGAGACCGAAGCCGCCATTGCCAAACTGACCGCCGAGATGCGGGAGGCGGCACGGCTCTTGGAATTCGAGCATGCCGCCTACCTGCGGGATAAAATCGCTAAGCTACGAGAAGCATTGTAGAAGCAGTCAAATCCTTCAGCAGAATTGCTGTAAAGAAATATTGCTTTACTGCCGGAAAAACAGATACAATCCGGATATTTCCGGCAAGGAGGAACCTATGGCATTAGATAAAATCGTGATCCGCGGAGCGCGGCAAAATAACCTCAAGAATATTGATCTGGAGATCCCGAGAGACAAGCTCATCGTCTTTACCGGACTTTCCGGCAGCGGAAAGACCTCCCTCGCCTTTGACACCATCTACGCAGACGGGCAAAGACGCTATGTGGAGAGCCTTTCCTCCTACGCCAGAATGTTCTTGGGTCAGGCGGAAAAACCCGATGTGGACGAAATTTCGGGGCTTTCCCCCGCTATTTCCATTGACCAGAAAACCACCAGCAAGAACCCCCGTTCCACAGTGGGCACCGTGACCGAGATTTATGACTATCTGCGCCTTTTATATGCCCGGGTAGGAATTCCACACTGTCCCATCTGCGGACGGGAGATCACCCAGCAGACGGTAGACCAAATGGTGGATAAGGTGCTGGCGCTGCCGGAAGGAACCCGTATTCAGGTGATGGCACCCATAGTACGGCACCGCAAGGGCACCTACCAAAAGGAACTGGACGCAGCGCGCCGCAGCGGTTATGTAAGAGCCCGAGTGGACGGCAGCATGTATGAGCTGACCGAAGAAATCAAGCTGGAAAAGAACTATAAGCATACCATCGAGATCGTGGTGGATCGTCTTTCAGTCAAGCCGGAGATCCGCTCCCGACTGGCAGATTCGATAGAGACCTGCTGCGCCATGACCGGCGGGTTGGCACTGGTCGATGTGGTAGGCGGCGAGGAGATGCTTTTTAGTCAGAACTATGCCTGCCCCGATCATGATATCTCCATCGAGGAGCTTTCCCCCAACATGTTTTCATTCAATAATCCGGCAGGAAGCTGCCCTACCTGCACCGGTCTCGGCGTCTTTCAAAAAGTCGATCCCGCTTTGGTGGTACGCTATCCCGACCGCTCTATTCGGGACGGCGCCTTTAAGGTGACAGGCTGGAGCTGTGATCCCGGTTCCATTGGTGAAATGTATTTTACGGGACTAAGCAAGCACTTCGGCGTCCCGCTGGATATTCCGGTAAAGGATATGCCAAAGGATAAGCTGGATCTGGTGCTTTACGGAACAAAGGGCGAAAAGTTTGAGATGGTGCGGCAGTCCGCCGGCTTCAAGGGAAAATTTGTCAATGAATTTGAAGGAATTGTCAACAATTTGGAACGCCGCTTCAAGGAGACCAACAGCGAGTGGATGCGGTACGATATTGCCTCTTTTATGTCTTCGGTTCCCTGCCCCGACTGTCACGGAGATCGTTTGCGCCCAGAAATGTTGGCGGTGACGGTGGGCGGCATCAATATCAGCGACTTCTGCAAAATGAGCGTGCGGGACGCACTGCAATTTATGGATACCTTGACGCTGACCGATATGCAGCAGAAGATCGCCGGTCAGATCATCAAGGAGATCAAGAGCCGGCTTTCGTTCCTTGCTAATGTGGGACTGAACTATCTGACCCTTGCTCGCAGCGCCAGCACCCTTTCCGGCGGCGAAAGCCAGCGTATCCGGCTCGCAACCCAAATCGGCTCCAGCCTCATGGGGGTTCTGTATATTCTTGATGAGCCGTCCATCGGGCTGCACCAGCGGGATAATGCAAGGCTGATAGAGGCGCTGAAAAACCTGCGTGACCTTGGCAACACCGTCATTGTGGTGGAGCACGATGAGGAAACAATGGAGGCCGCCGACTATATTGTGGATATCGGGCCAGGTGCAGGGATCCACGGCGGTCATGTGGTTTACAGTGGTCCTGCCAATGAAATAAAATACTGCAAGGAGTCCATTACCGGGCAGTACCTTTCCGGTATGAAGAAAATCCCGCTGCCGGAGGTGCGCCGCAGCGGAAACGGCGGATATCTGGAGGTTGTGGGCGCTGCTGAGAATAACCTCAAGGGCATCAATGTCAAATTCCCGCTGGGCTGCTTTGTAGCAGTGACTGGTGTTTCCGGCTCCGGTAAAAGCTCGCTGGTCAATGAAATTTTGAATAAGGCTTTGAGCAAGGAGCTGATGGGCGCCCATGTGCGCCCCGGAAAGTATAATGCTCTGCATGGACTGGATCTGGTGGATAAGGTCATAGATATCGACCAGTCCCCCATCGGACGAACACCCCGCAGCAACCCTGCCACCTATACCGGCGTATTTAACGATATCCGAGAGGTCTTTGCCGCCACCAATGAGGCCAAGATGCGCGGCTACAAAATCGGAAGATTTTCCTTTAATGTAAAAGGCGGACGGTGCGAAGCGTGTGAGGGCGCCGGTATTCTGGAAATCCCGATGCACTTTTTGCCCGATGTGTATGTTCCCTGCGAGGTATGCAAGGGCAAGCGTTATAATAGGGAAACACTGGAAGTCAAATATAAAGGAAAAAGTATCTACGATGTGCTGGAAATGAGCGTCGAGGAAGGGCTTTCCTTCTTTGAGAATTTGCCCAAAATTAAACGAAAGCTGCAAACGTTGTACGATGTGGGGCTTGGATATAT
>USBC01000089.1 GCA_900552845.1 uncultured Oscillospiraceae bacterium
GACCCATGAATACGGGGGCGCGCATGTTGCCGTTGCCGAGGGGGTTCCACGGATCGAAGATGTCATCGTAGCCGAAGGATACGTTGATGCCCTCTGCGGTCAGCTCCTTGACGCGGGTCATGCTGCGGCGCTTGGGATAGGTATCGGCACGGCCGCCCAGATGAACGTTGACGCAGGGATTGGCAACAAAGTTCATGCCGCTCATCTTCAGGATACGCATGAGGCGAATGACATAGGCATTGTTGTAGCTGTGCATTGCGGTGGTGTGGGAGGCAGTGACCATATCGCGCATACCGGTCTCGTAGGCACGGGTGGCAACGGTCTCCAAACCGCGGGAAGCCTCGTCATCGATCTCGTCGCAGTGGACATCGATGAGCTTGTTGTACTTCTGAGCCAGCTCGAAGCAGATGTTGAGGGACTCAACGGAATACTCACGGGTGAACTCAAAGTGAGGGATCGCACCGGCAGCGTCGGCGCCCATCTTCAGGGAGTCCTCCAGCAGCTCTTTGCCCTTGGGATAGCTGAGGATACCGTACTGAGGGAAGGCAACGATCTGGATATCCATGAAGTCCTTGACTTCTTCACGCAGCTCCAGCAGCGCTTCCATAGCGGTCAGCTTGGGATCGTTGATGTCAACATGGGTACGGACATGCTGGATACCATTGGAGGCCTGCATACGGATCGCCTTATTGACACGATCCTTGACCTCCTGCTTGGTAAGGAAGGGCTTATACTCCTCCCAGCACTGAATGCCCTCGAACAGGGTGCCGCTCATGTTCCAGCGGGGACGACCGGCGGTGAGGCAGGTATCCAGATGAACATGGGACTCGATGACGGGGGGCAGGGCCAGCTTGCCACCGCAATCAATAACTTCTTCGCCGGGGAGGGCTTCGAGACTGGCGGCGATCTTTTCGAACTTACCGTCGGTCACACGGATATCCATTGCCTCGGTAGCGTTTTCGATATACAAATTCTTGAACAGCATAGCTTTCACTCCTCCTTGAGAGATTATTTTACTTTTTCAGACGGAGCTTACTTGTTGGCGCCGGTCAGCTCGCCAATGAAGAAGAAGATGGCGGATACGACCATCGCATTAACGGCGGCGATACCCCAGTGCAGGAAGTTTGCAACAGCGGCAGCGGCGATGATGCCGAGCACGTTGAACCAGTTGACAACAGCCTCAGTGTGCTTGCCCTCATACTTACTGCGGTTCTTGAAGTAGTCGAGGATCACGATCATGCCGATGGGAGGCAGAGCGCAGTTCAGAACGTTCAGCCAGCCGCAGAAGTTGTAGTACAGCCAGATAGCCAGAGCGGTACCGATGATGCCGGCAACCCAGGTGAGGTACTTCATGGGCTTACCGGTGATGTTGGCGAGACCCAGACCGCCGGTGTACAGAGCGTTATTGTTGGTGGTCCAGATGTTGGCGCCCAGAACGATGAGGGCGGGGATTGCCAGACCCTGAGCGATCATAACATAGAAGATATCCTCTTTGCCGGTGAAAGCACCGCCGATGGCGCCGAAGCAGAACATCAGGGTGTTGCCCAGGAAGAAAGCGATGACGGTGGTCCAAACAGCAACCTTACGGTTCTTGGCAAAGCGAATGAAGTTGGGGGTTGCGGTACCGCCGGAGATGAAGGAGCCGATAACATAGCCGACACCGGTGAACAGGGAGATCTTGCCGGCAGACTGACCGAAGATGGCAGCAAGACCGCCGCCCTCTACGCCTGCGGTGATCATGGAATAAACACCGAGGATAACGATGAGCGGAACGGAGATATAAGCAACGATCTCCAAACCCTTCATACCGGTAGCCGCGGTAGCGGTCATCAGCAGACCGGCGATGATGGTGAGAACCCACTCATTGACACCGAGCAGCTCGGCAGCGGGAATGGAGAACATGGCAACGCCTACGCCGAACCAACCGATCTGGGTGAAGCCCAGCAGGAAGGAGGACAGGTAGGAGCCCTTGGTACCGAATGCGCGACGGCACAGCAGGTCCATGGTCATGCCGGTGGAAGCACCGATGAATGCCAGAACGCCGCAGTAGGCGGAAAGGATAACGCCGCCGATGATGCACGCCCAGATGAAGCCGGAGAGATCGAGGCCGTTACCGAGCTTGGCGCCGACGCTCATGCTGGCGCTGAAGAAGGTAAAGCCTACCATTACGAAGAACATGTTCCAGAAGCCTTTGCGTGCCGACTCGGGTACTGCTTCCAGAGAATAGTCGGCATCGACCTTTTCGACTGCCTTTGCAGCCTTGGTGTTTTCAGACATTGTGAATAACCTCCTCAAAGTTGTTCAGAAGCCGGCGAAACCACATAAGCGACATCATGTTTGGTCCCAAACATGAAAGAACCCCGCGGGGTTCTTCGCCCTTTATGTAACCGGTTTCATCTGACAAGCTCATAATACCACGCCAAAACAGCCTTTGTCCACCCCCTTTTGCGCTGTTTAGTGACAAAAATCGTTCTAAATCCTTGTGAAATATGCTGAAATAAAGTAACCGTTTACATTGCAACCTGCCATTTTTACAATATTCTTTGCAAAAAAACCGCAGACATGGTATAATTAACGCTGTAATCAAGCGGTGTAACCGGTTTAGTATGACCGGCAGCGGAAGGGAGTGAAAACGCCATCAACATTAAGGAAGTGGCAAAAGCCGCAGGGGTTTCGGTTGCGACCATCAGCCGTGTGCTGAACCACCCCGAACAGGTGCAGCCGGAGACCAAGACGCATGTTCTGGCAGTAATGGAAAGCCTGAATTACCGTCCCAACTGGTTTGCCCGCGGTCTGAACCTTGGAAAAACCGGCACCATTGCACTGGTGGTGCCGAACATTGAAAGCCGCCGCTACCGCGAGATCCTTGCCGGTGTGGAAACGGTGGCGCTGAAAAAGCAGCACATCGTTATGCTGTGCAACACCCACGCCGACCCCGAATCGGAGGCCGAGTACCTGAAAATGGTGGTAGGGCGGCAGGTGGACGGGCTGATCCTTGCCTCTCCGCTGCTGGGCGGCAGCCAGTTGAACGAGCTGCTGGGCAGTGACCTGCCGTGGGTGCATATTGCGCCTGCCGAGGCAGGGCTGTGCCGGAACCTCTGTTATATAAATTATGAAGAAGGCGCCTATCAAATGACCACTCATTTGATAAAAATGGGGCAAAAAGAAATCACGCTGCTGCTGGACGAGGCACCGCTGGCGGAGATGCGGCAGATCACGGCGGGCTATCGCCGGGCGCTGAGCGAGCATCTGCCCATGGCACGGGAGAACATTCTGACCTGCACCGATGACCCGCGCGGCGGTTACTTTACTGCACAAAAGCTCCTGCAGAACGGGACGCTGCCCAAGGCAATGATCACCTCAAGCAGCGGACAGGCAAGCGGTGTTCTGAAGGTTCTCTTGGACGAGGCGATCCCCGTACCGGAGCGTATGGCGCTGGCGTGTCTTTCCGATTCTGCGACCTGCTCCATTCTGGAGCCGCCGCTGACGGCGCTGGAGGCGCCCTGCAAGCGTCTGGGCATGGTCGCCGCGCGTATGCTGTTCGATAACATAGAGGACAGCGGAGAGGACGACTACGGCCCGCAGGAGGTCATTCTGCAGCCAAAATTGAAGATCCGCCGGAGCTGCGGCAACAAGAAGCCCATTTATGAGCTGTTTGGTTAAAGGAAACGAATGGGGGTAAAAGCATATGTCATTTAGCACAGAATATGCGGGATTGAAACTGAAAAATCCCATTATCGTAGCGGCAGGTCCGTGGTCTCGCGACGGCGCTTCGATCCAGCGTTCCATTGACGCTGGCGCCGCGGCAGTGGTGACCGAGACCATTACGCTGGAGGCAAATCAAAACCCCAGTCCCCGCCTGTATTTGAGCGGTGCGGGGCAGTTGTTCAATACGACGCTGTTTTCCGGCATTCATCTGGAGCAGTGGGAGCAGGAATTTGAGGCGCTGCAAAGAGGCGACTGCAAAATTATCGCAAGCATTTGGGGCAACACCCCAAGCGAGCTGGCATACCTTGCCGGCAAGGTGGAACGCATGGGCGCCGACGCCATTGAGGTGAGTGTCTCGGCGCCGTTGGGTACCCGCATGGACGTGGGCACCGTGCCGCGGGAGATCTTTGATTTTGTTTCCGCCGTGACTGAGGCGGTGGATATTCCCGTTTCGGTCAAGCTCTCCTATGAAGCCTCCAATTTCAGCGGCTTCACCTCCTCGCTGGAGGAGGCAGGCATTGCCGGCGTGACCGCCATCGACGCCCTGAAGGGGCTGATGGGGGTGGATCTGGAGCATCATCGCGCGCTGATGCCCACCTACGGCGGGTACAGCGGACAGTATATCCGTCCGGTGGCACTGGCGACCATTGCCACATTGAAGCAGACAACGGGCTTTCCCATCTGCGGCTGCGGCGGCATCAGCTCGGCGCACGATGCGCTGGAGTTCATTATGCTGGGCGCGCGGTGCGTGCAGCTTGCCAGCGTACTGCTGCGGGACGGCTACGAAGCGATCCCGAAGATCCTGAGCGACATGGAAAGCTGGCTGACCGCGCACGGATATCACTCGGTAGAGGAGGTATGCGGACTGGCGCTGGATTCGCTGCGTCCCTTTGAGGAGCTGCCGCCCCGTCCCCTGACTGCCCACCTGACCGGCGGCTGCGACAGCTGCGGCAAGTGCATCAACTGCTGCCTGTACGGAGTGATCTCGATGACAGACGGCAAGATCCTGCTGGACGCGGAACACTGCACCGGCTGCGGCATGTGCGAGGCAGTATGCCCGAAGAATGCGCTGGAGCTGCGGTGGTAGGAAAAAGGCGGCACAAAAAACGGGGAGGGCAAGGCAGCGGCGCAGGCAGGCTGGCGTCCGATGGAATCGGACTGGCGCCTGTCAAGCTGCAACGCAGCCATCGTCGGCTTTTTGCGCTGCCGGTTCCCCTGCTCTGCTGAAAAAGCCATAGCAAAACAGCCTCCGGTCATCATGGTCGGGGGCATTTTGATAGGTAATTTTTTGATAGACAGATTGGCGGCGCGATGTTATAATGATAGGCGGAGAAAGCCTCCGAAATCGACATAAAAAGGAGTTATGTATCATGACCTATCCCAATGCTGCGGCGGGACTGAAAACCGTATATCAATCCCAAATCGTCGGGCTGATCGCTTCGGTACTGCTGTTTATTCCGCTCATCAACATTCTGGCGGTGGCAGCGCTGCTGGTCGTTTTTGTGCTGTATATGGTTGGTTTGAACCAGTGCGCCAAGCAGGACGATGGCTACCGTACCGCCTTTACGCTGGTCATCATCAATCTGGTGGTCAACCTGCTGGGGAATTTTATCCCCGGTGCCATCAGCACCATTCTTTCACTGGTGGGCGATGTGCTGACGCTGGCAACACTTTACTTTGTCTGCATCACCACCAACCGCCTGCTGGAAAACCTGCGTGCGCCGCAAAGCACCATTGACCGTGGCGTGGTGGTATGGAAGATCAATGTGATCTGCACCATTGTTGCCGTTGTATGCACGCTGCTTTCGATGATCCCCGTTGTTTCCCTGCAGCTTTTGGCTTCTATCATGATGCTCATTGCCACCATTGCGCAGCTTGTGGGCTGCATACTGTATATGCTGTTCCTGCGGGACGCTTACCGCATAATGGAGTCCGTCATTCCTCCTGAGGAACAGGTCCAGCAGATGATGTGATGTAAGGATATAAGGTTATCGGTTCAAATATGATATGCTCCCTCCATGAGAGACAGCGAAAAAGTAAGCTGTCAATCGTGGAGGGAGCATTTCTGTGTTAAAGCTCTTTTTCTGCGTCGGAAGCATTGAGCGGCAAGCAATCATTATTCAAGAAAAAAGGGGCGAAAAGTGCCGTTCCCTCGCCGGAGGGGGCAGCGGGCGGCGCCGCAATGACCCAGTGGCTGCCGATCAGCAGTACAACCAGCGTTGCCGCACCCAGCAGCAGATAGGTGGTTCTCCAGCCCATTGCCGAGCGGAACAGACGGTCGGCAAGGTTGCCCATGATGAGGGTACTGCAGCCAAAGCCCATAAGCAGCACACCGGAGGCAAAGCCCTTTTTATCGGGGAACCAGCCCATGACCGTGCCCAGCACCGCATTGTAGGAGAAGCCGACGCCGAGGCCGATCAGACCGCCGTAGGAAAGGTACAAAAGCCACAAGCTGTGCGCCGTGACACGGGAACAAAGAAAATACCCCAGAAAGCACATGGCTGCACCGATGAGAACGGTAACGCGGGCAGAGAGGCGGCGGGTGACAAAGCTGCCGCTTAATCCGCCGATGCAGAAGCAGGACATTACAATGGTGAAATTAAAGCCGAGCTGGGCGCTCGTCCAGCCGAATTCCGCCGGAAAGGGGGAGGATAAGATGCTCCATGCATAGGTATCGAACATCTCCTTGAGCGCCTTATTCTCCACTCGGAGGTGGTGGAATAGGGCAGCATGGCAACAAACAGCGGATAGAACTGGGACTCATAGAAGCCCTCGGGGACGAAAGCAATGTCCGCCAGACCACCGCTTACCGCTTCCAGTGTCTCACCGGATTTGGTCATGGAGCCGCCGAAATAGGTCTCGAAGGTAACGCGACCATTGGTCTCCTTGGTGACTTCCTCCAGGAAGTACTTGAGGCTGGAGCCGTCAATGGCGGTCTCCGGCAGATGGGTGGTAAAAACCAGATTGTAGGTCTTTTCATCATTTCCGCCATTGTTCGTGGTCGGCTTGTCACCGCAGGCAACACACAGCAGCAGCATGCACAAAGCCATTACCACGGCAAGCGCTTTGGACAGCTTTTTCCTTTTATAACCACCTAAAATTCTTCGTGCTTTATCGAAACAAGGTCACTTCCTGCCTTGCTTTGATCGTTTTTGGATTGTTTTTTGAATTTTCAATTTTGTAATACCGAATATCGATGAAACCGTCGTTTTATACAAACGGCACAAGATATTTGCTGAATATCACATTTTTTATTCTTAAAATTGTTTACTTTTACTATATGACATTCCCTTTTTCATTTTTTGCGTTCTGTTATCTTGTATGGCCTGCTTTTTGCTTTCCTCATTCCTGAATAACGATTCGCGTGGATTTATCGGGAGATCCCGTGCCGAGCGTCAAATCGCCTGACCGGCAAAAGAAAAAGGAGCCTTGCGGCTCCCTTTGGAGAATATATGAGATTTTATACAGTGGGGCTGCCGCAATAGGGGCAGAAGTTGCCGCGAACCATCTTGCGGCACTTAGTGCAGAAGCGATCCTCCAGCCCGTCATTGGCGGGGGCGGGAGCCGGCGATGCCTGCTGCTGATTATTATTCTGCTGATTAAGCTGCTGTGCAATCTGGGCACCGATGGCGACCTCTGCGCCCAAGCCCGCTACACCGCCGCCTTTTTCCATGCCGTCTGCGGCGGCAACGGTAACATATTTGTTGGTATCGGTGATAAAGGATTGTGCGGCAACCTTTTCCGCCATCTTTTCCACCTCGGGCGGGTAGCTGACGCTGATGATATTGACATCGCGGACGCCGAGCCCGATATCAAACAGCTCTTTATCCAGCTCCTCCGCCATCTTTTTGCCGAGGGTGCGGTTATTTGCCTGCAGTCCGACAAGAACATTCAGCC
>USBC01000090.1 GCA_900552845.1 uncultured Oscillospiraceae bacterium
CGACGACCAACGCGATCGACTGGACGGGCGACCTTCTCTCGCTCCGCATCCGCCAGGACAGCCTGCGCGACCGGCTGGCCATGCAGCTCGATTCGCTCGAACGCGACTTCAACCGTCTGACGGCCGTAGCCGAGGATCTGCCGGGCGTCTCGCGCGAGGTGGCCGCCGAACTCAACGCAGCGCTCGCCGAAGCCATGGCGACTTTCAACGCCGGCGTCGACAACGCCTTCGCCGACATCGACCGCCAGCGCATGGCGCTGCAACACTACGTTTCGGCCGAACGCGAAACGCTCGTCGCGCAGGCGCAGCAGGCCGCCGACGACGCGATCGCCAAAACGCTGGCCGCACTGCCGGCGCTCGTAGGCAAGGTGGTGTTCTGGATCGTCCTGCTGGTCGCGGCGCTCGTCGGGGTTCCCTTCCTGCTGGGCTTCTGGGCGGGCGGCTGGCGCGAACGGGCACGCCGTCGCAAGGCCGATCGCACGAAACAGGAGTAGCCGACACCCTTCCGAACCCCGTTTCACGGTCGCCGAGGCGGCAGTCGGAAGCGTTTGCGCCGCTGCGCAGCAACGGGAATCTTCGACCGTCGGGACTTCGAAGCGGATAATCACGGATTTTATTGTATTTTTGCGGGCGTAAAGGGAAAAGCTATGGCTCGCAGGAAACAGAATTATCCCCTCATCGAAGGGTTGGAAATTACGACGCTCGCCGCCGAAGGCAAGGCGATGGGACGCTGGCAGGATCAGGTGGTCTTCGTCCCGATGACCGTGCCGGGCGACGTGGTCGACGTGCAGATCCCCAACCGTCGCCGCCGCTTCATGGAGGGGACGGTCGTACGCTACGTGCACCGCTCGCCGCTGCGGGTCGAGCCCTTCTGCGCCCATTTCGGCGTCTGCGGAGGATGCAAATGGCAGAACCTTCCCTACGCCGAACAGCTCCGCTTCAAGACCGAGCAGGTGCGCGACCAGCTCGCCCGCATCGGCAAGATCGAGTTGCCCGCCGTCCGCCCCTGCCTCGCACCGAATCTGCCAAAAGGAGCTGATTTCATGAGCTGCACCGTCCGTCCCGCTGCGACGGGGGATCTGCCTGCCCTTGCTGCTTTGGAGCGGGAATGCTTTTCCCACCCGTGGAGCGAAAACAGTCTTGCCGAAACGCTGCAAAACGGACGCTCGATCTTCCTTTTGGCAGAGCGGGAAGGGGAGCCGTTGGGCTACCTTGGTATGGAATATGTGCTGGACGAGGGCAGCATCACCAATGTGGCGGTCTTTGCGGCCCATCGCCGGCAGGGAATCGCCGATGCCCTGATAAAGGAGCTGCTGCACTATGCGGCAGCGCTGGAGCTTTCCACTGTGACGCTGGAGGTTCGGGAAACCAATGCCCCTGCCATTGCTCTTTACCAAAAACATGATTTTGTACCGGTGGGACGGCGCAAAAACTACTATACCTCGCCCACAGAAGATGCTATACTAATGACGCATACTTGTTTTATTACCGCTTCACCTGCTATTAAATAAAGAAAAGGAGTGTATCACCATGAAAAAGAATCCGATCCATTTTTACTGGGGACGCAAAAACGGACTGGTTGTTACCCGCGAGGACGCCGAGGGCAAGCACCCGGAGGTCGTCTACGTCAGCAACGCCCTTTCGTTGGATAAGCTGAAGAAAGCCGGTGTGATCCTGCTGGCAGGGCTGTTCCTGTTTTGGCGCATCAGCCGACTGGTACGCCGTATCGCCCGCCGCCACAAGAAAGAGGATTAAACCGGAGACTGTATGAAAATTCTCAGTATCGAATCCAGCTGCGATGAGACTGCCGCCGCAGTCATCGAGGACGGACGGCAGATCTGTTCCTCCGTCATTCACACGCAGGTGGAGGAGCATAAGCTTTACGGCGGGGTCGTGCCGGAGATTGCCTCCCGCCGTCATATCGAATCCATCTGCGGTGTGACCGCCGAAGCGCTGGAACAGGCGGGTATGACCGCCCGCACGGTGGACGCGGTTGCCGTCACCGCAGCGCCGGGCTTGATCGGCGCCGTGCTGGTGGGGGTCAACTTTGCCAAGGGGCTGGCACTTTCCGCCGCAAAGCCGCTGATCCCGGTTCACCATATCCGTGGTCATGTGGCGGCAAATTATCTTGCCCACCCCGAACTGGAGCCGCCTTTTTTGGCATTGATCGTCAGCGGCGGGCACAGTCATATTGTGCTGGTGCGGGATTATTGCGACTATGTCATTCTGGGGCGCACGACCGATGACGCTGCAGGAGAGGCATTTGATAAGGCAGCCCGCTGCGTCGGGCTGCCTTACCCCGGCGGGGTGGCCTTGGACGCGATCTCTCACGAGGGCGATCCGCACGCCTACCAGCTGCCTACCCCGCACGCCGAGGGCGAATTTAATTTCTCCTTTTCGGGGCTGAAAACGGCGGTCATCAATCTGGCGCACAATGCCGAGCAAAAGGGACAGCCTCTGGTTCCCGCCGATCTTGCCGCCAGCTTCTGCTGCCATGTCAGCGAGATCCTGTGGCAAAAGACCGCTGCTGCCGCCGAGCGCTTCGGCTGCAAAAAGATCGTGCTGGCAGGCGGTGTTTCCGCCAATAGCTGGCTGCGGGAGCGTGCAGAGAGAGGCTGTGGAGAAAGGGGCTGGCAGCTTTATATGCCGCCGCTTTCCCTTACCGGCGATAATGCTGCGATGATCGGGGCACAGGCGTATTATGAATTCATGGCGGGGCATACCGCATCGCTTTCTTTGAATGGGCTGCCCACCATGGAAATCACAGAGCAATTCTGACGCAAGGCCCGACTGCTCTGCCGTTCTCATGCGGCGTTGACAAAAATTTAACAAATTTTTAGGTAGCATTTCCCGCAGGGATAGGGTATAATAGGGACATAAAAAAGACCGGAGCTTCTCCGGCAATATAGAAGGGAGATTGTAAAATGGCACTTACTTCCAACAAACATGTTCTCAAGTGGGTAGATGAGATGGTGGCACTCACCAAGCCTGCAAAGGTCGTTTGGATCGACGGCAGCAACGAACAGCTTGAGGCACTGCGCGCCGAGGCTTGCTCCACCGGCGAGATGATCAAATTAAATGAGGAAAAGCTGCCCGGCTGCTATCTGCACCGCTCCGCAGTCAATGATGTAGCGCGTGTGGAGGGTCGTACCTTTATCTGCACCCGCAAACAGGAAGATGCCGGCCCCACCAACAACTGGATGGACCCCAAGGAGGCATACGACAAGCTGGGCAAGCTGTTCGACGGCGCCATGGCGGGACGCACCATGTATGTGATCCCCTATTGCATGGCACACGTCGGTTCCCCCTTTGCCAAGGTGGGCATCGAGCTGACCGATTCCATCTATGTCGTCCTCAGCATGGCTATTATGACCCGCATCGGTCAGAAGGTGATGGATTTCCTCGGCGACAGCGAGGACTTTGTAAAGGGTCTGCACAGCAAGAAGAACCTCTGCGAGGAGGAACGCTATATCGTCCACTTCCCGGAGGATAACACCATCTGGAGCATCAATTCCGGCTACGGCGGCAATGTTCTGCTGGGCAAGAAGTGCTTTGCCCTGCGCATTGCCTCCTTCCAGGCAAAGACCGAGGGCTGGATGGCAGAGCATATGCTCATTCTGGGCATCGAGAACCCCGAGGGGGAGACCAAATATATCACCGCTGCGTTCCCCTCTGCCTGCGGGAAGACCAATCTTGCCATGCTTATTCCGCCTAAGAAGTATGCCGAGCAGGGCTACAAGGCCTGGTGTGTCGGTGATGATATTGCGTGGCTGCGCATCGGTCCCGATGGCCGCCTGTGGGCAGTCAACCCCGAGTACGGCTTCTTTGGCGTAGCGCCCGGCACCAACGAAAAGAGCAACCCCAATGCCCTTGCCACCACTCGCAAGAATACCATCTTCACCAATGTCGTGCAAAATCTGGACGACAATACTGTTTGGTGGGAGAAGCTGGATAAGAACCCGCCCAAGCATGCTCTCAACTGGAAGGGCGAGCCTTGGGACGGCAGCGACGGCACCCCCGGCGCACACCCCAACAGCCGCTTTACTGCCCCCAGCCTCAACTGCCCCTGCCTCTCTCCCGAATATGAGAACCCCAACGGCGTTCCGATCTCTGCGATCGTATTCGGCGGTCGCCGTGCCAAGACCGCTCCGCTGGTCTATCAGTCCCGCGATTGGGCACACGGCGTCTTTGTAGGCTCCGTTCTTGCCAGTGAGACCACCGCAGCCGCTACCGGCGCAGTCGGCGTTGTTCGCCGCGATCCGATGGCTATGCGTCCCTTCATCGGCTACCATGTCGGCGATTATTTTGCCCACTGGCTGGAGATGGGCGAAAAGCTGGGTGAAAAGGCACCTAAGATCTTCCATGTCAACTGGTTCCGCACCGATGACGAGGGCAACTTCCTGTGGCCCGGCTTCGGCGATAATATGCGCGTGCTGCTGTGGATCCTTGACCGCTGTGAGGGGAAGGTCAGCGCCCGTGAAACCGAAATCGGCTATCTGCCCTATGTCAAGGATATCGACATCGAGGGTCTGGAGAACGACGGCAAGGAGTTCACCCACATGATGCTTGATGAGCTGCTTACGGTGGACAAGGAGCTGTGGCGCGAGGACGCCGAGAATATCGAGAGCTTCTATGCCTCCATTGGCGACCGCCTGCCCGCCAAGCTGCGTGAGGAGCTGGAGACCCTGAAGAAGAACCTTCAGTAAGCACTCCCGCAGAAACCGAGTAAAATAGAGCAAGGCTCCCTCAATCCATACGATGGGGGAGCCTTTTTCTCCAATTCGCCCCGAAGACCGGAGGACACCATGGAAAGCATTTTTGAAAACACGACAACCCTTAACCGCCAGAACCTGACCGAAATGGCGCGTGCTTCCGCCCCGAAATGGAGCATTCTGGTGGGACTGGTGCCGGCAGCGCTTGCAGCCGCAGCCGCCGTTTGGGAACTGCTCCGGCACGGGATCGGGTTGGGAGCAGGATTATTGCTGCTGGCGGCATTCGCACTGGTGATGACCACCTACGGCGCACCGGCGCGGGTGGCGCTGCGGATTGCCAAACGAAACTATAAGCTGTATGGCAGCGATGTTACCGTCGAGCTGTGCTTTTATGAGGACAGGGTAACGGTACACAACCGTCAGGAGGGCGCTACGGAGAACCTAAAGTACGGGCAGATCCAGGCAGTCCGCCAAAGCCCCCGCCTTTACCTACTGGAGCTGACCGGCAGGACAGCGCTGCTGCTGGAAAAGAACACCTTTACTAAAGGCTCTCCGGAGGAGTTCCTCCCATTCCTGCATCAAAAGTGTGCAGGAAAGGAAATAAACTGATATACCCCACGGCGCCCAAGCCCCTCACCTGAAAGGTGAGGGACTTTTTTTATAGGAAAAATGGAATTAAATTGAAACAAATATTACGCGAACTTTACTGATTATGTAAATGTTCAAAATGCTTACTGCAATGACGGGGTAGAGGTGCTATTATGAAAATGGCAGAACACCCATAGAGAGTTTTGTCTATTAAAAAAACGAAAAATATCCCATATGGGATATTTTCATGGCTGCACACAGCCATGATTTCCCCTAACGGCTGAAAGGAGACGATAGTGGCATTTCGGATAAAACGAGCCAAATTGCCGAAAAGAGAGATCAGCTGACTGTAAATCAATATTAAGGAGGAGAAACCATGAAATTAGTAAGAAGACTGCTCGGCTTTTTGCTGGCAGTTATGATGGTAGCAGCTATTTGTCCGGTGCAGGCATTAGCGTATACCGTTGTAACAAATAAAACAACTCTATTAAATGCAGTCAAGAAGCAATGTGAGATAGATATCTTGTATGGAAATCAACGGTATGCTGCCATTAAGTGGATTATGGAGAATGAGTTTAAGCCAGGTGAAACACGGCTATATTCGGATGCATTAAGCAAATCCACAGGAACGACAACAAGGTATATTCATCCTTTAACGAAAACAAATGCGGTGGTTAGTGATGGACCCAGTGCGGACTGTTACCCCTTCACGGACTGGTTTATGTATGTTCTTACAGGAAAGGCATACATAAACAACAACCTACATTTAACAAATAAAACTCCTTCGGCATTTGATAGCAGCGGAATAACAAAAACTACATATTACAGCAAGACAAATTGGAACAAGCTGGACTTTTCGAACATGCTTCCCGGCACACATATTCGTCTGTGCCCTTCTGATACCGGCGCTGATAATCTTCATTCTATAATATTTCTTGCCTATGATAAGAGTAACAGTAGGGTTTATTATGTTGACTGCAACTTTACAGGAAACGGTGGAGTAAGAGGTGCGAAAAAGGTTGCATATGGCTACGTGTCTTCAACGTCGACACAGTTTAACAATAGTTACTATACATATGTAAGATATACAGTATCGCCGAAAGTGGTCCTTAGTGGATGGGACACTACCCCTACCTACACCATCACCTACAACGCCAACGGCGGTACTAACGCTCCCGCCGCACAGACCAAAACCAAAGATGTAGCACTGACCCTAAGCAGTACTGAGCCGACCCGTACAGGCTACAACTTCCTTGGCTGGGCAACCACATCTACTGCTTCCTCGGCACAGTATTCGGCTGGTTCTTCCTACACTGCGAATGCCAATGTGACGCTGTATGCGGTGTGGGAAGCGAAAACCTACGCCGTGCGGTATGATGCCAACGGAGGTACCGGTGCACCTGCTACCCAAAACAAGGTGCATGATAAGACTTTGGCACTGTCCTCCGTGATCCCACATTATGAGGGACATGTGTTCAAAGAATGGCGGGACCTCACCCCTATTGCTGGCACATGGACAGAAACAAAGCCAACCAGCGGCGTTTATGAGACCAGATATCTTTATTATTGTTATGGCTATGAATACAATAATGATATGACCTTTTGGTATGGCGCAGATAAATCAAAGGTAGAAGTCCTTGTAAAGAAAAACCTGCCTTCTGGAATAAGCTACGATGCAAAGAAACTACGTTACATCACTTATATTTCTTCTGCCAATGCCGGCAGCAGCTTTAAGCCTGCCAGCGGCGGTACCTTTACAGCAAATTACACGAACCAAGATGGGTCGACTGGCACCGCGCAAATCAAAAATACGGAGATGTACTATAAAGCTCCGGTATATAAGCAGGATAGCGTTTCCTCTGTAGCCTATCAGCCCGGCGGTACATACACCGCCAACCATGATGTAACGCTTGTGGCAGTGTGGGAAGAAGCTCCTACAGCTACCTATACCATTTCCTATAATGGAAATGGCGGCAGTGCCCCGGGTACCCAGACTAAAACGCAGGGCAGCAGTATTCGGCTCAGCACACAGGTTCCCACCCGCACTGGCTACACTTTCAAGGGCTGGGCGACCAGTGCCACGGCAACTGCTGCGCAGTATCAGCCGGGCGATACCTATACGGCAGATGCCGACCTGACGCTGTATGCGGTCATGAAGATC
>USBC01000091.1 GCA_900552845.1 uncultured Oscillospiraceae bacterium
CTACGAAAAGCCGATCCCCGAAGTTATCCCGCAGGTCAAGAATCAGGACGACCGGCCCGCGCAGCCGCAGTTAACCGTCGGCGAAAGCGGCGGAGCCTCATATAAGCGAAATCCAAGCGGAAAGCCGTCCGTAAGCGCAGACAGCGTGCTTTTCACGTTCGATTCTGCAAAAAAACAGCACGATGAACCCAGTACCGGCTCAGCGCCCAGAATGTCGGACGCCGACGTTCTTTCACTGCTGAACGCTCCATCGCCCAGATTCGGTCAGAAGCCGGAAAAACCGCGCCCGGAGCCTCCCCTGTTTACCGCCCCGGCTGAAAAGCCGGAGCGGTCGAAAATTTATTTTGCCTTATCAGGCAGCGGTGGTCGCCAGCAGTACATAGCTGAGGATAAACAGAACGGAGAGAATGTACATCAGTACGGGAACCTCTTTCGCTTTGCCGCGTGCCAGCTTGATGAGGGTGTAGGAGATAATGCCGAAGCCGATGCCGTCCGCAATAGAGTAGGCAAAGGGCATCATGGCAATGGTCAGGAAGCAGGGGATCGCAGTCTCCATATCGGACCAGTCGATCTTCAGCACGCCCTTCATCATGAATACGCCGACGATGATGAGTGCGGGAGCGGTGGCAGCGGAGGGAACAATGCCCGCCACGGGAGCCAGAATAACAGCCAGTGCGAACAGAATGCCGGTGGTCATGGAGGTCAAGCCGGTACGACCGCCGTCCTCGATGCCGGTGGAGGACTCAACAAAGGTGGTAACGGTGGAGGTGCCGATCAAAGCGCCGGTGCAGGTGGCAATGGCATCCGCGATCAAGGCACGGTCGCCGCCGGGGAAGTTGCCGTTCTCGTCCAGCATGCCGGCGTTGCCTGCGGTACCCAGCAGGGTGCCGACGGTATCAAAGCAGTCGCAGATGGCAAAGGTGATGATAGCGGTGAGGAAAGGAACAACGCCGCCGGCAGAAAGAGCACCGGAGAAGTCCAGCTTAAAGGCGACTTCGCCAAATGCCTCGCCGATTCCGGCTACGGTAAAGCTCTCGGGAATAGTGGTCTGCCCCATAAGGAAACCAATGAGGGTAGTAGCGATGATGCCGATAAAGATCGCACCCTTTACGCGGTAGGCAACCAGAATAGCGGTGATCGCCAAACCGATGAGGGCCAGCAGAGCCGCACCCTTGGTGATGCTGCCCATATCGGTGTAGGCGCCGGCCTCGCCGGAACCGAAGGCGGTAACGATATTGACATTGAACATACCGATAAGGGCAATAAAGAAGCCGATACCGGCGGAAATAGCAGCCTTCAGGGAAGCGGGGATCGCCTCAATGATCTTCTTGCGCAGGGGGCTGACGGTCACGACGAGGAACAGCAGACCGGAGATAAATACGATCGCCAGTGCCTGCTCCCAGGTATAGCCCATGCCGAAGCATACGGTAAAGGTGAAGAAGGTGTTGAGACCCATGCCGGGTGCCTGACAGAAGGGCACATTGGCAAGGAACGCAGTGAGCAGGCAGCCGATGGCAGCAGAAATGCAGGTCGCTACCATAACGCCGGTCTTGTTCATGCCGGTCATGGAAAGATAGTTGGAGTTGACGAAAATGATGTACGCCATCGCAAAGAAGGTGGTAATGCCTGCACGGATCTCAGTTTTCACATCGGTGCCGTGCGCTTTCAGCTTAAACAGCTTTTCCATAGTATTGCTCCTTTTACTTATAAAAAATACTGAAGCGGACAAAACAAAATGCCGACCGGACTCATTTCAGAATGAGTGTCCCAGCCAGCCGTCAACAAAAAGCAAAGCCAACCCCTCCCGCTGTGGCGGGACGGATCGGAACACCCATAGTGCCGGTCTTTGCGGGACCGGCGTAGAAACGCCCGAACCATATTATCGGGCATATATGAGTTTTGGTCATATTTTGTTTACATTTGCAGTTTATCACTTATTCCTATCGCCTGCAAGGGATTCTTGGCGGATTTTTAATTTTCGTAGGCTTGCCACATCTTTCACAAACTTTCCCCGGTGGATTGGTGCAAATTGACAAGGGATTTTACGCAGCAAAAAAGCTGCCCGCAGGCAGCTTTTGCTTTTATATTCAGCTCCAGAATGCCACATACAGCATCAGGATACCGCCGAGTGTCATCACGGCAATCATGCCGGCATTGCCAAGGAACAAGCCCCGCTTTTCCTCTGCGGGAATCGGACTTGCGCCCTCCCGCAGCTTTATTTTTTTGCGGTGCCGCCACAGGATCATCGTCCCTCCGACTACCATTATCAGCACCAGCCAGCCGTACAGCGCCGTCAGCAGCAAATTGCCGTCCACCGCCAGCGAAACGGTCATGCCGAAAAAATTAACCAGAAAATGCAGTACCACCGTATAGCGGATCCCACCGGTGCGCAGCGCCACATAGGCAAATACCGACCCTACCGCAAAGGCGTAGAAGAACTGCCCGAAGTTGCCGTGAAACAAACCGAACAAAAATGCCGAGCCGAAGATCGCCAGCGGTTCCCCCCACGGTGCCAGTCGCCGCAGGATCAGGTTCCGGAAGATCCATTCTTCTATCAGGGGCGCGATCACCACACCGAATAGGAAGATGATCCACGGGTTGGTGCCTGATACCATATTCTGCAGCGGCTCGCCCGCCTGCTGCCCCCGCAGGGCGCTTATGGCGGCGTTCACGCCCAATCCGATAAGGTTGGAAACATACACCACCGCATAGCTTACCAGCGCCAGCGCACCAAACTGCTTACCCGTCACCCTCCGGCGGGGCAGGGCGGCAGGCTTCGGCAGCGGACGCAGGATCAGCAGCAGCAACGGCAGCCCCAGCCCATAGTTCGCCGCATCGGTAATGACCCACTGGAACCAGTCGCTCTGGATAAATGCAATCATCACCCGGCTGCCCCGTATGGCAAGCCACTGGCACCCCATCATAAGCAGCAGCGCACCCACCTGCGCCGCCCCCATCATGGCAAAGCATGCCCACCCGATGCGGCTGAAGCATCGGCGTGCGTCTTTTCTGTATTCCTGCAGCTCACTTTCCCGCGGTGCAAAGGGGTAAAAATCCGACATGGGTTCTCCTTCTCCGGCAAAAATCCGCCGACATCATGATAGCTGATTATAGCCCATCCGCCGCCCCTTTGTCAATTCTCGCCCCAAAGGAAAAGCCGACCGCCTTTCGGCAGTCAGCCTCTCCCTTAAACAGCTGCAAACGGATAATACTTTCCCGTCACCATTTGCAGGATAAACAGCAAAATGATCCCCAGATCCGCCAGTATATTGACCGCTGCAAGAATTCGTTCCTTCTTTCGGCTCCGTTCTTCTTTCTTCCCCGGCATCATGAATAGGATCCACGAGCCAATCAGCAGCGTCAGTGTCTGTGCCCCGCACAATAGCCCGAATACCGGCTGCTTCGGCTGCTCCCCACACCTCGCCATAATACCGTTGGCAGCGAATTGCAGCCAAAAGAGGAGATTAACCGCATGGAGCAGTACCGTCCATTTTGCATTCTCCGTCAGCTTTCCCCGCATGTTGTCCTCCTACTTTTCCTTTTTCTCCGGCTTATCGTTCATGTTCTTCTCCTTGTTTTCCTCTCTTGCCCTCAGTATACCATGTCCCCACAGATATTTCCATCGGCATTTTTCTTTAAGAACAATGTCCTCCTTTGGCACAAACGACGGTATCTGACGGGAATTTGTAAAAAGAAAAAGCCCCTTTTGGCGCTTTTTCCCAATGCTGTTATTTCCGGCTTCTTATCAGCTTCACCACCGCCAGAACTGCGGCGTACAGCACGCCTGCCACCGCCCAGATGATCCAGCTGTACCTGGGCTGTCCGTTGCCGTTGGGCCCAAAGGTATCAATCAGAAAGACCGCCGTTACTGCCAGCCAGTAAATCACGCTCACCGGTCCGGTGACGTTCTTCCGGGATTTTTCGCTGCGGGTGTAGTCGCCCTCCTCCAGCAGCTTTTCCATCGAACCGTTAATGGTTCCGCCATACACAAAGAAATACACGCCGACGCCGACCACCGCCAGCAGCAAGCACACCGCCATCGTCATAAAAAAGCCCTCATGCGTCAATGCCATTACCGCAAATAGCGGCACAAACGAAAGGACACACAGCACCGTGCCGATGGTGTTCATGCGGTCATAGGTCGGCTTGAAGGCTTTCTGCCGTTCCTTTACCATGCCTGCCACGCCGTACTCCGTCTCAAACGGCTCCTTCTCCAAAAAATCATATTCCTTCGCTTTATTTCTGCAGTCCATAAACAGCACCACCGCAACGGCGACCAGAACCAGCAGCACGCACAGCCCTATACCGGCTGCCACATTTTCCCGAATGGGAAATATCGAGATTGAAAGCCCGCTTACCGCCGCCAGCCCGATGAGCGCAATGGGCGAAAAAATGCACAGCATCGTCGCCAGTGCCATCTTTGGGGCGGCGGCGCGCCGCAGCGCCAGATAATCGGAAGCCTCGCCGATCGTTACACGGCGCAGCGGCGGCTGACGGTCGTCTGCGTTTACCGTCGGCTCCGCTATCTCTATCTCGTCCTTCAGCAGGTAGTCGGTCGTCACCCCAAACAGGCGGCTCATCTGCACCACCTTATCCATATCGGGAATGGACTGCGCCCCCTCCCATTTGGAAACCGACTGCCGCGTGACCGCCAGCTTTTCCGCCAGCTCCTCCTGCGACCAGCCCGCTTTCTTTCTCAAATCAATAATTTTATCCGCCAGTATCATTCTTCGTACCCTCCTTTATTCCGGACGGCATCTTTTCTCCGTCTCTGTGCCGTTATCCTACCATTCGGCACGGTTGCGCACCACCAATCCGACCATCAAATCTGTCAACCGCCGGTTGCGAAGCGTTCCACTTTTCCGTACCACTCGTACTTTGTAGGGATTTTTTGTCTCCGCCCTGCTTTTCCGTGCCATGAAAATCACGATACCCGCCTTGGCCGGTTGCTGCAAGCCGCAAAATACGCCCGCAGGGCGGCCCTTCCCCCCCTAGCCTCTGCCCTCATTCTACCACATCTCCCCCGCAAAAAATACAGCAGCACGAAAAAAGACGCAGCGCGTCCCTTTGGGGAGAAGCCCTGCGTCTTATTTGTTTTGGGGTATTTACTTGTTCAGCGCCTGATATACCGCCACGGAGCAGGCAACGGTCGCGCCTACCATGGGGTTATTGCCCATGCCGATGAGTCCCATCATCTCCACATGTGCGGGGACGGAGGAGGAGCCGGCAAACTGGGCGTCGCCGTGCATACGGCCCATAGTATCGGTCAGGCCATAGGAGGCCGGGCCTGCCGCCATGTTATCGGGGTGCAGGGTACGGCCGGTGCCGCCGCCGCTTGCCACCGAGAAGTACTTGACGCCGTTCTCCCAGCACCATTTCTTATAGGTGCCGGCAACGGGATGCTGGAAGCGGGTGGGGTTGGTGGAGTTGCCGGTAATGGAAACATCGACCTTCTCCAGCTTCATAATCGCTACGCCCTCCAGAACATCGTTGCAGCCGTAGCACTTGATCTTGGCGCGCTCACCCTCGCCGAAGGCGACCTCTCGCACGACCTTCACCTCGCCGGTGGCAAAGTCAAAGTCGGTCTCTACATAGGTAAAGCCGTTGATGCGGCTGATAATATAGGCAGCGTCCTTGCCCAGACCGTTCAGAATCACGCGCAGCGGCTCCTTGCGGGCTTTGTTGGCGTTGCGGGCAATGCCGATGGCACCCTCCGCCGCCGCAAAGGATTCGTGTCCTGCCAAAAAGCAGAAGCATTTGGTTTCATCACGCAGCAGCATGGCGCCCAGATTACCATGACCTAATCCTACCTGACGCTGCTCGGCAACGGAGCCGGGTACGCAGAATGCCTGCAAGCCCACGCCGATCATCTCACTGGCTTCGGCGGCACTCTTTACGCCTTTTTTCAGTGCCAGCGCCACGCCCAGCGTATAAGCCCAAACAGCGTTATCAAAGGCAATGGGCTGTACGCCCTTTACGATTTCCTCTACATTGATGCCGTGTGCCAGAGCGAGGTCACGGGCATCTTCCAGGGTATTCATTCCGTACTCTTTCAGGCAGGCATTGATGCCGGGCATCCGTCTTTCCTGTCCTTCAAATTTTGCCATTGTCGTGTCCTCCTTCTCTTATTCTTCTCTGGGATCAATGTACTTGGGTGCATCGGCAAAGCGGCCGTAGGTACCGAGATTTTTCTCGTATGCCTCGGCGGGACTCTTGCCATGACGGATATCCTCCATCATTTTGCCCAGCCGTACAAACTGGTAGCCGATGGCTTCGCCGTTCTTGTCCAGCGCCACCTTAGTAATGTAGCCCTCGGCAAGCTCCAGATAGCGCACACCCTTGGCGCCGGTGGAGAAGATGGTGCCGGTCTGGCTGCGCAGCCCCTTGCCCAGATCCTCCAAGGAAGCGCCGATGGGCAGACCGTCCTCGCTGAAGGCGGTCTGGCTGCGGCCATAGGCAAGCTGCTTAAAGATCTCACGCATCGCCACGTTGATGGCATCGCAGACGAGGTCGGTGTTCAGTGCCTCCAGCAGCGTCTTGCCGGGCAGGATCTCGCCTGCCATGGCGGCGGAATGGGTCATGCCGCTGCAGCCGATGGTCTCTACCAGCGCCTCCTCAATGATGCCGTTCTTGACATTGAGGGTCAGCTTGCAGGCGCCCTGCTGCGGCGCGCACCAACCAATGCCGTGGGAAAGACCGGAGATATCGCTGATCTGGTACGACTTTACCCAGCGTCCCTCCTCCGGAATCGGCGCAGGACCGTGGTGAGGTCCCTTGGTGACCGGACACATGTTCTCTACTTCGTGGGAATAGTTCATTGCACATTCTCCTTCCGAACAGACTTTGTCGCTGAAATTACATTGTGATTAAAATAACAATACATATTTATTATAGAGACTATCCCTATTTTTTGCAAGGGGTTTTACGCAATATTTTGTCGGAATTTCCGGCAAAGAGCGTAAATTTTCCCGTGCCGCGCAAAAATTTACAGTTTATCCACAGCCTGTCCTCCTCTTTTATTTGACACAGCCCCCCGCCGGCGGTAAAATGATATGGTTGAGAGGAACGGCGGCCCCGTCGGACAGTCCCCGCTGCTGTTATGTGTCCGCCGTGCTCCTCCGTCGTCCGGCAGGCTTTTTGCGGAACGCCCGCCCCAATAACACCTCTCTGAGAAAAGGAGAATTCCGACTATGGGACTCGTAGATAAACTGTTCGGCTCGTACAGCGCCAAGGAATTAAAGCGGATCCGTCCGCAGGTTGATGCCGTGTTGTCGCTGGAGGAGCATTACCGCCAGATGGATAACAAGACCCTGCAGGGCGAAACCGACCGCTTCAAGGCGCTGCTTGCTTCCGGCAAGACCCTTGAGGATATTCTGCCGGAAGCCTTTGCTGTCGTGCGTGAAGCATCGCGGCGTGTTCTTGGCATGCGCCATT
>USBC01000092.1 GCA_900552845.1 uncultured Oscillospiraceae bacterium
ACACCTTCAAGAACAAGAAGAACGACCCCGATCGTTTGGAGTTCAACAAGTATTGCCGCTTCTGCCGCAAGCACACCGTTCATCGTGAGACCAAGTAATGTAAGGAGGAGTAGAAAAGATGGCTGAAACCGCTAAAAAGCCCAATATCTTTCAGCGTTGGGCACGCTCCTTCAAGGATATGCGCGGCGAGATGAAGAAGGTTGTATGGCCCACCAAAAAGCAGGTCGTCAACAACACCCTCATCGTACTGGCAGTTGTCCTGGTCGCCGCTGTCGTTATCTGCGGACTGGACGTTCTGTTCTCGTTCGTTATCAAGCTGCTCATCAAGTAAGCAGCCCAGCAACCGATACCACACCAAACGGGAGGGAACGAAATGGCTGAAGAAGCAAAATGGTATGTAGTGCATACCTACTCCGGCTATGAGAATAAGGTTGCCGACAGCATCGTGAATGCGGTGGAAAACCGGCAGCTGCATCATCTTATTACCGATGTGAAGATCCCGACCGAAATGGTGGTCGAGATCAAGGACGACGGACAAAAGGTGGAAAAGGAGCAGAAGCTCTTCCCCAGCTATGTATTTGTCAAGATGATTATGACAGACGACAGCTGGTATGTTGTCCGCAATATCCGCGGAGTAACGGGCTTTGTGGGCCCCGGCTCCAAACCGGTGCCGCTGACGGAGGCAGAGATTGAGCGCTTCCAGGTGGAGAACCGGCAGATCGAGACCAACTATGCCGTGGGCGACAGCGTAGAAGTCACCGGCGGCTATCTGGAAGGCTTTGTAGGCGTTGTGGACGCCATTGACACCGAAAAACAACTGACCCGCGTCACCGTTTCGATGATGGGCAAAGATGTGACGGTGGAACTGGCGCTGAACGAAGTAAAGCCCCTGGAATAATCAATAAAAGCAACAATATAAAACCGCAGGCCCGTGCGTAAACGGGTCGATAGGCTTCGCCCTCAAAAAGAGCCGAGAGCAGAGCCTGTGGGAGGAACCGTCCGCAAAATATAAAATGGGACGGCCCGCTATCATTACCACATATTTGGAGGTGCAGAAACATGGCTCAGAAAGTAGTAGGCTATATCAAGCTGCAGATCCCTGCCGGCAAGGCAACCCCCGCGCCCCCCGTTGGTCCCGCACTGGGTCAGCACGGCGTAAACATTATGGCTTTCACCAAGGAATTCAATGAGCGCACCAAGAACGATGTCGGTCTCATTATCCCTGTTGTGATTACCGTGTACGCAGACCGTACTTTTAGCTTTATTACCAAGACTCCCCCCGCGGCAGTCCTCATCAAGAAGGCGCTCAATCTGGAATCCGGTTCCGGCGTGCCCAACAAGACCAAGGTTGGCAAGATCACCCGTGAGCAGCTCCAGAAGATCGCTGAGCTGAAGATGCCCGACCTGAACGCTGCCAACATCGATACCGCCATCAGCATGATCGCCGGTACCGCACGCAGCATGGGCGTAGAAGTAGAAGGCTAAATTTTCAGCTTTCTTTTGTAACAGTGGGAGGAACCATTCCGCTAAACACCACATTATAGGAGGATTATTAAAGCTATGAAGCATGGTAAGAAATATACAGACAGCAGAAAGCTGGTAGACAGCACCAAGCTGTATGAGCCGGCAGAGGCGCTGGACCTTTGCGCCAAGACCGGTAAGGCAAAATTCGATGAGACCGTTGAGATTCATGTTCGTCTGGGCGTAGATAGCCGTCACGCTGACCAGCAGGTCCGCGGCGCCGTAGTACTGCCCAACGGTACCGGTAAGAGCGTCCGCGTGCTGTGCTTTGCCCGCGGCGATGCTGCCGAGGCTGCCAAGGCTGCCGGCGCAGAGTTTGTAGGCGCTGAGGACATGATGGAGAAGATCCAGAAAGAGAACTGGATGGACTTTGACGTTGTGATCGCGACCCCCGACATGATGGGTATTGTCGGTCGTCTGGGTAAGATTCTGGGTCCGCGCGGTCTGATGCCCAACCCCAAGGCGGGTACCGTTACCCCCGATGCCGGTCGTGCTGTGACCGAGGCAAAGGCAGGTAAGATCGAGTACCGTCTGGATAAGACCAACATCATTCACTGCCCCATCGGCAAGGTTTCCTTCGGCGCACAGAAGCTGCAGGAGAACTTTGATACCCTGATGGACGCGATCGTAAAGGCGAAGCCCGCGGCTGCCAAGGGTCAGTATGTCCGTTCCTGCGTGGTTGCCACCACCATGGGCCCCGGCGTGAAGATCAACCCTGCCCGCTTTGTTGCCGTTACCACCGCTGAGAACTGATAAGTGAAACCGATAAAGCGGACTCTCCGGAGCCCGCTTTATTTTTTAGCAACGGAGGACGACCTGCATGAAAAAGATCGTAAAGGAATTTCGGGATTTTATTTCCCGCGGCAATGTAATGGATATGGCAGTCGGTGTGATCGTCGGCGGCGCCTTCGGCAAGATCACCTCGTCGCTGGTCAACGATGTGTTCATGCCGTTTTTGGGCTGGATCATCGGAGATATCGACCTGACGGCATTGAATATCACCCTTTCCCCTGCCGTAACGGAGGGCGAAACGGTGGTGAAGGAAGCCGTGGTGATGGGTATTGGCAATTTTATTGCCACCATCATCGATTTTCTGCTGATTGCGCTGGTGGTGTTTTTGTTTGTCAAGGCAGTGAACACCGCGCGCAGCAAGCTGGAAAAGCCTGCCGAGGAGGAAGCGCCTGCCGCACCGCCGGAGCCCTCCAATGAGGAGAAGCTGCTGAGCGAAATCCGCGACCTGCTGAAGGAAAAATAAAAGACAAAAAAGAGAGAAGGGCGTCCCCAAGGGGCGCCCTTTGGCGTGGCTGCCGGCAAAAAGGACGGGAAAACGGGCGAACTTGACTGAAAAAGCAGGATTTCCTGCGGGGGGGGAGGATTGTCCGACAGCGAAAAAAGTGATAAACTTTTATTATAATTCCGATATCAAAAATATGCTGGCAGTTCCGGCATTTGACGGAAAAGCCGGCAGCTATGTGATCCGCTCCGACGGCCGCATTGTCATCAATCGCACTATGGGCAAGGGGGAGCCGATCTACAATTTTCTGGCTGCGCTGCGGGAGCGCTCCGATCTTTCCGAGAAGGAGATCCTTGCATTTTCAAGGGAGCTTCAGCAGGAGCAATCCGGTGCAAGGACGGTGACCGCGGGAGGGGAAAAATTCTACCTGCTGTATGAAAGGTTGGATATTCGGGACTGGATAACGGTGGGAATGGTCCCTCGGTTTGGGTTTATGCAGCCCTCCTGCCATTTCCCAAACGGCAAATATACTCTGCCTGCACCCCGCAAAAGGAACCGAAAAGGCAAAAAGGCGCAGCCGCCCGAAAGGGCGGTGGTGGCTGCGCCGTATGCCGAGAATTTGAGAAAATTTTGGGGAGAATGCAGTAAAATGGCAAAAATGATGCACTTACATAGCAGAGGATAAAAACCATAAGCCAAGGAGGGACCCCCATGAAAAAGCGGATTTTAGCGGCGGCGGGTGCGGTGCTGGCACTGGCGCTGCTGCTGACGGGCTGCGGCAGCAGCAATGCAACCGCCGACAGCGTCAGAGAAACCGGCTATGACAGCTTTTATGACCTGAAAAATGAAAGCTACGCCACGGACGAGAAGAATATGAGCGGCACCGTGATGCCGTATCCGGAACCGAGCGAAGAGGCAGGAAGTGGTACGGCAGCGCTTCCCAGCGATCGGAAGCTGATCCAAACGGCGCAAATGGAACTGGAAAGCCGGGAATATGCCAAGGCGCTGGCAGCTTTGGAGCAAATGATAGCAGATTGCGGCGGATATATCGAAAGCCGTACCGAGCAGGGCGGCAGCCTGTACAGCAGCCGCTACAATGCCCGTTATGCCAGCATTACCGCAAGAATACCGGCGGAAAAGCTGGAGGAGGCAATGGGCGCGGCAGGCGGGCTGTGCAATGTGGTAAGCCGCAGCACCGATGTATCCGATGTGACCGAAAGCTATACCGACACCGAGGCGCGGCTGAATACGCTGCGGCTGCAGGAGGAACGACTTTTGGCGATTCTCTCCAAGGCGACAGAACTGACCGATGTATTGGAGCTGGAGAGCCGCCTTTCCGATGTGCGGTACCAGATTGAAAGCTATGAAGCGACGCTGCGCAGCTACGACAGCAGAGTCAGCTACTCCACCCTGCACATGACCCTGCAGGAGGTGGTGGAGTACAGCGTTATCAACACGCCGCCCCAGACACTGGGTCAACGCCTTTCCGATGGATTTGCAGATTCGATGCGCATGGTGAAAAACAGTGCGGAAAATGTGTTGGTCTGGATCGTGACCTATCTGCCGCTGGTGTTGCTGTGGGCGGTCATCATTGCCGTAGCGGTGTGGCTGGTGCTGAGAGCCGTGCGCCGCCGCAAGCAGTCCGGCAAACGGCAAACGCCCCCCTGTGAAGGCGGCCAGAATACCAGCCCCCTGCCCAAGGATAACGGAGGTGCAAAATGAAAAAGATGATAGTACTGCTGCTTGCTGTTATGATGGTCATTGCCATGGCAGCCTGTGGCAACCGGAACAGCGACAATCCCGCCAGTCATAGCACCATCGGCGAGCCCAAAATCTCCGCAAAGGTGGACGGTCCCCGCATGGTGCAGGTCGGCGGAGAGCTGTATATTGATACCGGAGAGCGGATCACGCTGCTGCGCTGCGGCGTGATGGACGGGGAGATCGCCGAAACGGTGGCGCCGAATGAAGTGCCGGCGGAGGACGACTGCTCCAACTTCGGAACGGGGTACAGCTACCAGATCGCCGGTGTGTACAGCATTGATGTGGTGATCAACGGCGACTGGTGCCGTTTCCAGCGGGAGGTGCCGAGCTGCAGCTACGCCGAGGAAATGTCTGCGCTGGGGCTGGCATTGGCGGCTGACCCGACGGCAGCCGAGATCCAATCCGATGGGTTTATCTGCATCGGAGAAGAAGCTGCCCCTGATGTAGAGACGGCGATTTGGCTGGCGCTGCAGGAAACCGGCGGAGACTGCAATGCGGCTGATGCGGCTTTTGACGAAGCGGCGGGCCTGTGGCGGATCCATTTGACCGGAGAAGACGGAGAAACCACCGTGTGGCTGGGGGAAGACGGCGTGACCCGGCAGGTAGTGGATCAACCGGCAAAACGGATTGTCTATAACGGCGGGGAGAACAACGAGCCGTCGTATAAATCATAAATCTAAAAAAAGAAAAACAGGAGAAAAATCACATGAGAAAATGGAAAGTGCCGGCGCTGTTGCTGGCGGTAATGCTGTTGTTGACCGGCTGCGCACCCAAGGACGCGGGATTGGCGATCTTGATCGGGCTGGATAAAACAGAACTGGCGCAGGGAGACCTGCCCTGCCGCAGCTACTACGAGGGAGAGACCCTGATGGTGCCGCTGTGCAAGGTGGCAGAGACACTGGGATATTCCTCCGAATGGGATAGCGCAAGCAAAACGGCGGTAATTGACGATGGCTATATCCAAAAGGCAACGCTGACCGCCGGCAGCACAACTGCCGTATTTGAGGGCAAGCTGAAGATGCTCAATATGAGCCGCGAGGCAGAGCTGACGGTGAAGCCGGTGGTAGTGGAGGGCGTTCTTTATGTGCCGGCAGATTTCTTCACTGAATTTTTGAATGATGTGGAATATGGCGAGGGGATCGTGACCATCGCTCCGAGCATGAACTACACGGATTACATAAAGGCATTTTTCGGTTGATGCGGGCAAGCCGCAAGGCTGCTTTTGACAAATGAAAAGATGAAAAGGAGGATCAGACATGAAAAAGTTTTGCATTTCTGCAATACTGGCGGTCTTCGTCTTTTTGGCGGTGTATGTGGCGCTGTGCTACTTGGTGCCGGGCTGGCGCATCAAGCTGGCGGCGCCGGCGATGGAGTATTTTGTTGCCAGCCTGCGGCATATGGTTTTGCTGAAGGGGCTGATAGCGGGAGCTGCGGCAGCGGCGGCGGTGGCGGTGCAGCGTCACATAAGCCGCGCTTAACAGATGAAAAAAAGAAAAGGGGAACCGGATATGAAAAAGTCATTGATTTCTGCAATACTGGCGATGATTGCTTTTATGGCGGCGTATGTAGCGTTATGTTACCTGGTGCCGGGCTGGCGGCTGAAGCTGGAGGCGCCGGCGATGGAGTATTTTGTTGCCAGCCTGCGGCATATGGCCCTGCTGAAGGGCGTGATGGCGATGGCTGTGGCGTTGGTGACGGCAACGGTTCCCTTTTGGGGGCTGCTGCGGGAAGAATATTAACCGAAAAAAAGAGGGAATGCTGCCATATAGCTCCCTAAAAAAATAATGAACAAAACCCGGAACCTTTTCAGAGGCAAAACGACTCAAAAAGGTTTCGGGTTTCCATTTTTGCGGTATTTTTTGCAACAGCTCCTATCACATTTCTCAGCGGGTATTTTATTTGGGGGCGGTCAGCATCGTGCGGAGCGCTTCGAAGGTACATTCCGGCAGATGGAGAGCGTGGGCGGCATCGGGAAGCAGAGCCTCCGGACGGTGGGCATCGCTGCAGGTGAGGATATGATACCGCTCGGCGTAGGAAGCGTTTTTGCCGCCGGAGAAGAACTTTTCCGGATCGGCAATCTCGACGGTCTGAAAGCCGAGGGATTCCGGTATCTCACCAAGTGCGGCAAGCATGCTCATGCTGTCACGGTCGATATGGGCAGGATAGCAGAAGCCGCCGTAGCGGGCAGCAAATGCGGAAGCGTCATCGACAGAGATGGCGGTGGCGTTGGCGAGAAGCTTTGCGAGCCTGCCGGTTTCGTTATCCTCCTCGTCCATCAAAAGCTGCGCACCGAAGATCTCCTCGCGGTTCATGATAGGGGGCAGGGCGGCATAGATTTCCTCACCGGCGGCTTCTGCCGCCTCCACCGTGGGGAACAGACAGATCATATGCAGTTCCTCGGCGCAGGTCAGCTCGATGCCCGCCACGACCAGCAAGCCCGGTGCAAGGGTGTCTGCGGCATCACGGACGGCACGGACATTGCCGGCGGTGTTGTGGTCGCAGACGGCGATCATATCGAGACCTGCCAATGCCGAAAGACCCGCCACGGTAGAGGGGGTCATGTCGTTTTCTCCGCAGGGGGAGAGGCAGGTATGAATGTGAAGGTCGTAGTAAAAGGGGTAGAGTTCCGCAGCGTTCGCCTCCTTGATTTTTATTTAAGGGGAAGTGGGAAAGTCGGCGCAGCCGGACCGCCCAGCGGGCGGTAGCCGGGGGGGGGGGGGCGCCCGCGGCCCGGGGGGCGCGCAGGGGGGCCGCCGGGGGGGCGCCGGCGGGCGCGAAAAAGGGGGGAAAAGCGGAAAA
>USBC01000093.1 GCA_900552845.1 uncultured Oscillospiraceae bacterium
CGCCGCCGCAAGGGCCATGGTCGTAAAGAGTCTCTTCATGCTGTATGTTTTTTACGGATTATACCTCCAAAGGTCGTTTTATGTCCCAAAATTAAACATAAAACCACCCCATTCATCCTCCGCGCACAACTTTTTATCTCTCCGCACCCTCATTTCTTCCCGCCGGAGCGTCTGAAATACCGCACGGCACACCCACGCCCGCTCCAAATTGCGCCCGCCGGCGGGGGGCGCGGGGGGGCCCGCCCCGGCCGATTTAAAGGGGGAGCAACCCGCCGCCCCCGGAGAGGGCGCCCCCCGGGGGGGCCCCCGTCCGCCGAAGCGGACGGGCGGCGACGGACGCAGTCCGGCGCTGGGCGCCGCAGGCGCCTACCCTGCGGGGCGGTTTTCACCCTGCATAAACACTGCCGAAGCGAGCCATACTACCGGTGAGAAATCTCCCGGAGGGCGTTTGCATGGATCGGGCGTTTCTCACAGCCCGGTCGAGAACAGGCGCCCAGCGCTTTTTCACCTCCGGGTTTTGTTTTTGCCCAAAAAAGGCTTGCATATCACAGTGGTTTGTGCTATCATTTTAAAGTCGAATGATGCCCTGTACCCGGACAGGGCGCAATTATGGAGGTAAAAAGATGACCACTCTTGCTATTATCGGCGCGATCGCCATGATCGTGATCAGCATTCTTATTATCGTTGTGGTGTCCCTGCAGGAGGGCAAAGGCGATGGCATCACCGCTCTCGCCGGCGTCAGCGCATTCCTCAGCGACAGCAACGACCGCTCCGCGAATGCCAAGCTGGCAAAGCTGACCAAGATCCTTGCCATCATTTTTGTGGTGATTACTCTGCTGGTATATATCCTGCAGTAACAGACGATCAACGCACAAGAAGGGCGCTGTTTGCAGATGCAAACGGCGTCTTGTTTTTGTGGGCAAGGGCGAATAAGGACGAGACAGAATAGTTTGTATTGCTGCGCAGGAAATCCTGCAATTCTTAAAATAAACCATATAGATGGTAGATTTGTTCATAATTTCTCCGGTATAATGATTAATGAATTAGGAAAGGAGGGCGGTGTCTGATGAAACGGTATATTTTTATGATGGCGGCAGTCGGCACCGTTCTGCTGCTTGCCGGCTGCGGCAGCGCAGCACCCGAAAAAAGCACCGAGAACAGGCTGTTTGCTGCCAATGGACCTGCCCTTACCGTTGTGGAAAAGCAGCCCGACCAGTACACCGCAGACCCTGATGACAATACTGCGCCACCGGAGCAGTCTCCCGATCTTGTTACCATGAATTCCGAGGAGGAGGCGGGCTTTGCGCTCTTTTATCCGCTGCTCAGCGAGACGAATTTCCGCCGCCTGATGGCACAGGACGGGGTGGATTTTATCCCTGATCGACTGGTGCGATGCGAAGATGGCGGTCTTGCCTATTACAGCAGCGCTGCCGGTGATTTGGTTTATTGCTCGGCGGATTTTAGCGACATCAAGGCACTTCTCTGTGAATACCGCATCGGGACCATAATGGACGCCCGCTGGATTGACGCAGATCGGCTGATGTTCCTGCAGGGGAATGACAGCGTGCAGGCGGTTTACCTGTTCCGCCCAACGGAAAAGGCAGTGGAGCTTTTGTACCAGCCACCGGAGGGACGGAAAATTCTTGGTATTGAGATCGATGAAAACGGTCAGCCGGTATGTATCCTTTCGACGCTGCCGCAGGTAGAGGAGTCAATCCCTGCGCCGGAGAACGGCGAGCAGACCGGTACCGTTCCCGATGAGGGCGGCGCCTCCAATGCGAAGGACTGGGGCGGCAGTCCATGGGAGGATACAGTAGATGAACGAACCGAGCCTGGCGATTTGACCTCAGGAGAGGAAACGACTGTTCCCTCCGAAAAGGTTGAGCTGGAGGTTACCGCCGAGCCGTAACGGTTGCAGCAGACAGAACGATCCGGCTTGCCCAATACACGGCAGGTCGGGTCTTTTTTGGGAAAGGGCAGCCGAAGCAGTAAGGCGCCCGCAGGGCGCAAGCCGCCCCGTGGGGCGGCTTGGGCTGCGCCGGAGTGATGCCACGCTGCCCAATTGGGAATTATTCTTCCTTTCCTTTCGCCTTGCGGAAAAATTCGTTGACATTCCCCAAATGGTATGATAGACTATCGAAAGACTGGCGCCGACCGGCTGCCGGAAACTACTACTTTGACTGAATTTCAGGAGGAAATGAACATGAAGAAATGGCTCGCACTGCTGCTGGCTGCTATGATGGCTTTTGCCCTCGTCGCTTGCGGCAATACCCCCGCAAACAACGACGGTGACAAAGACACCGACAACGACGCCAAGACCGAAACCTTCGCCCGCGGAAGTTGGGACGGTACGGTTTACACCAACGATTCTCTCGGCCTTACCGTGACCGTTCCGGAGGGTTGGGAAATTGCCGATGATGAGGAGCTGGCTGCGGTCATGGGGCTTACTATTGATTCCCTGACCGAGGAGGGCCTTTCTGAGGAATTCCTGAAGGCACAGAACCTCTGTGAGATGAAGGCGGTGGATCCCAACTATGGCACCAATGTCATCATCATGGCGGAAAACCTCGCCGTTTCTGTCGGCGGCACCTCCTATGATGAAAAGGCATACTCCGATACCGTTATCAACACCCTGCCCGAAGAGTACGGCTATGAGTTCTCCGAGCCGGAGACCGTTACCATTGGCGGACGGGATTACTATCTCCTGCAGGGCACCGCTCAAGAGGGCGTTTTGGGTCAGGACTTCCTGTTCACCCGTATCGGTAACCATATGGTTTCCGTTATCCTTTCCTATTCTCCTGCGCTTGTCGAAAACGCCGATTTGCTGGCGATGCTCGGCGGCAAATAAGTAAGCTTGCCAAAGGCTGTCCCGTTTGCGGGGCAGCTTTTTTGCGGGAAATCCGTCCGCTTTTCCCTTGCTGCTCTTTTCAAAAGCCCGCCGGAATGGTATAATATTTTGAAAAGTTTTTTAGGGGGAACACATAGCATCGATTTGCCTGCCCCGCCAAATCCCAAGAAAGCTGCCCCATTCCTCTGCGAAAGGAGACCCCGCCATGCTGAAATTTGTGCGCCGCCTCTTCCGCCGTATTGATGCGGTGGTGCTTTGCTGCGCCCTCGGGCTTTCGGCATTCAGCGTGGTGCTTCTCCTTAGTATTCAGCAAATGGGTGTCATCGGGCGACGCACCGTCCTGATGCAGATCATTGCCACCGCCCTGGGCTTTGTTGCGGCAATGGTTCTGGCGCATCTTGACTATGAGCGGCTGGGGAGCTGGTGGAAATTCTATGTCCCTGCAGCGGTGCTTTTAATGCTGCTTACCTTTACCCCCTTGGGGCAGACACGCAACGATTCCATTGAAACCAACCGAAGTTGGCTTAATCTGGGCTTTACCACCATTCAGCCTGCCGAATTCCTCAAGATCGCCTTTATCCTCTCACTTGCTTATCACCTATCAAAGGTCGGCACCTCCCTCAATGAGAATAAAAACCTGCTGCGGCTGGCGGCACATGCTATTTTCCCGGTGCTGCTCATTCTGCTGCAAAAGGACTGGGGCGTGGCGTTGGTCATGCTGTTTATTGTGGTGGTCATTCTCATCATGGCAGGGCTTTCCCACCGCTGGATCCTGCTGGGAGTCGCCGCTGCCGTAGTCTTTGCTCCGCTGGCGTGGTTCTTCTTACTGGACGATTACCAAAAGATCCGATTCATTCTTTTGAAGGATCCCGAAGCCTATGCGTTGGGACAAGCTTACCAGCAGCTTCAGGGGCGCATCTCGTTTGGTTCCGGTCAGCTTTTCGGCATCGGCATCTTCAGCGCCGAACACCGCTATGTCCCCGATATGTATAACGATATGATCTTCACCTTCATCGGTGAATCGGTTGGATTCCTGGGGACTTTTGCCGTGCTGCTTGTCTATGGAGTGCTGCTGGCACGGATCCTTTCTATCGGTCTGCACTGCAGTAACCGTATGGGGCGGCTGGTTTGCGTCGGCGTCTTTGCCCTGTTCGCCGCCCAAATCATGATCAATGTTGCCATGTGCCTGATGGTGGGTCCCTCGGTGGGCGTTACCCTGCCGCTGCTTTCGGCGGGCGGCAGCTCGGTACTGTCAGCCTATCTCGGGCTGGGACTGGTTCTTTCTGTCCGCCACGGCGAAAAACCCACCATGTTCAGCTAAATGTTCCATTCAGGAGGTTACTTTCATGGGCAAAAAACGCTTTGTTGTAATCGAAAATGCAGGTTCCGGCTTTTCCAACGCCATGCAGGAAATTGTGGATACCCAAACCGGTGTGCATTACCTCACCTGGCAGTCCGGCTACGCCGGCGGCATCACCCCGCTGCTGGGCGCCGACGGCAAGCCGGTCATCACCGCACGGGGAACGGAGTACGACCAATGACTGTGACCTTTACTACCCACAGCCCTGCCGAAACACAGGGGCTGGCGGAAAAGCTGGCGCAGCTCCTGCGTGCCGGCGATGTGCTTGCCTATACCGGTCCCATGGGCGCCGGCAAGACCACCTTTACGGTGGGGCTGGCGCGGGGCTTGGGCAGCAGTGACTGGGTCTCCAGCCCGACCTTTGCGCTGGTGCAGGAGTACCGCGGCCCCCTGCCGCTTTGCCACTTTGATTTTTACCGCATCACCGGTGAAGAGGATCTTTACGCTGCCGGCTTCTTTGACTACATGGACGGCACCCGCGTGCTGGCGGTAGAGTGGAGCGAACGCGTCCCTTCCGTCCTGCCGGAAAATGCCCTGCATATTGATTTTATGCCGCTGGAGGGCGACTCTCGCCGCATCACCATCACCGGCGATGAGCGCCTTGCCGCTCTGCAAATATAATGATTCACCTTCCGTGGGAACCGCGGGCGGCGGGCAAACCGCCAAAGGCGGTTTCGACGACGCGTCGTCGGTTCCGGCGCAGCCGGAACACCCGCCGCCCGGCTGCCCTGCCACGCCAAAGCTTTTTCAGAAAGGGGAATTCTGCCATGCTGCTGTTTTCATTGGAATGCTCTGCTGCCGCAGCTTCCGCCGCTCTTTTGCGGGACGGGAAGCTTCTCGGCGAGGAATTTTTGAATGTGCCGCAGACCCACAGCGTTACGCTGCTGCCAATGGCTCAAAGTCTGCTGGAGCACACCGGCATCGCTCCCTCCCAAATCGACTACTACGCTGTCAGCCGCGGCCCCGGTTCTTTTACCGGTCTGCGCATCGGCATCGCCGCCGTCAAGGGTCTGGCATTCCCCGATAACACCCCCTGCATCGGTATATCTACGCCGGAAGCCATTGCCTATGGGCTTTTGGGCTTTACCGGCACCGTTGTCCCGATGATGGACGCCCGCTGCGGGCAGGTCTATACTGCCCTGTTTGAGGGCAAGGACGGTGCCATAAGCCGTCTGACCGAGGACGAAGCGCTGCCGCTGACCGCACTTTGCGAAAAGCTGAGGGAGCTTCCCGCTCCGCTGTGGCTTTGCGGCGATGGCGCCCATCTGGGGCTTGCCGCATGGGAAAAGGAGCTGCCGGTCAAAATAGCGCCGGCGCACCTCTGCTATCAGCACGCCTCCGCCGTAGGGCTTGCCGCTCAGCAGCATTTGGCGGAAGCCGTCCCCCCCGCTGCGCTGGTTCCCTGCTATCTTCGCCCTGCCAATGCCATGACGCTGGCGCAGCGGCAGCAGAATAATGAGTAAATTTTACACTAAAGGAGTGTTGTGATATGAAAATCGCCATCGGCTGCGACCATGCAGCCCTGACGCTGAAGGACGCCGTTAAGACACACCTGCTGGAACTGGGGCACGAGGTCAAGGACTTCGGGATCTACGAGGCAGGCGAAAAATGTGATTATCCGGAAAAAGCCGCTGAGGTCGCCCATTATCTCCGGGACGGCAATGCCGAGCGAGGAATCCTTATCTGCGGCACCGGCGTTGGCATGTCCATTGCCGCCAATAAGGTCAAGGGGATCCGTGCCTGCTGCTGCTCCGATACCTTCAGCGCCCGAATGACCCGCGCCCACAACGATGCCAACATTCTTACCTTCGGCGAGCGCGTGGTGGGACAAGGGCTTGCCATGGAGCTGGTAGACGCCTTTTTGACCACCGAGTTTGAGGGCGGCCGCCACCAACGCCGCGTCGACCTCATCACCGAGCTGGAAGCCGAAGGCTGACCGCTCCCCCATATTTCTGTTACCACAACAAGCCATATTGAACCCATAGGAGGAAAACACATGTCTCAGACCTTTGAACCCCAGATCCTCAACCACCCGCTCATTCAGCACAAGATCTCTCTGATGCGCAAAAAGGAAACCGGCAGCAAGGACTTTCGGGAGCTTGCCAGTGAGGTAGCCACCTTGATGTGCTACGAGGCGACCCGCGACCTACCCCTCAAGGAGGTCACGGTGGAGACTCCCATCTGCCGCTGTAAGACCAAAATGCTGGCAGGACGCAAGCTTGCCATCGTCCCCATTCTGCGCGCCGGCCTTGGCATGGTGGACGGCATGCTGACCCTGATTCCTGCTGCGAAGGTCGGTCATATCGGTTTGTACCGTGACGAGGAAACCGCTAAGCCCATCGAATATTTCTGCAAGCTGCCCTGCGATATCAGCGAGCGAGAGGTTATCGTGGTCGACCCCATGCTGGCGACCGGCGGCAGTGCCATTGATGCCGTAAGCATGATCAAAAAGCACGGCGCCGCCAACATTAAATTTGTATGCATTATTGCCGCTCCGGAAGGTCTGGAGGCGTTTGGTAAGGTGCACCCCGATGTTAAGGTTTATGCCGGTGTGCTGGACGAAAAGCTGAACGAAAACAACTACATTGTGCCCGGTCTCGGCGATGCCGGTGACCGCATTTTCGGTACCAAGTAAAATCAATCGCAGGGGGAGGGGAAGCGGTACTTTCCCTCCCTTTTCGGGTTTTAGCAGGGGGCAGCCCCCGGGCCGCAGGCCCCCCCCCCCAAACCCGGGGGGGGGGCATACAAACACGGGGGGGGGCGGCCGGCCCCCCCCGGTACTGGGGTTGGCTTATTTCTGTTCCTGAATGTAGAGGCTGACGCGGCTCTGGATGAGCTTGGAGGCCTCTTCGACGGTCTTGCTGCCGGCAAGATAGCCTGCGGCTTCGTCGGAAATGATGTTCAGGACGTTCTGGTCATCGTCGACGAAGCTGGTCGTGGAATCGATCACGGCCATGACGGCGTCGTACTGCTCCTGCGTGACGGCGTAGAGCTCGATCATCGGCTCGTCGCCGTAGCTCATGCCGCCGGTGGAGATGGGGATGGGGTTGCCGTTCTCGTCGAGGACCTGGTTGCCGTCGGC
>USBC01000094.1 GCA_900552845.1 uncultured Oscillospiraceae bacterium
TTAATGCCGTGCTGGAATTCTTCCTGTGTATCCTTTCCGCCGCAGTCATTGCCGTGGGCGGCGCGCTGATCATGAAGGGGGAACTGACGGTTATCGACCTCGTTGCCTTTAATCTCTATGTTGCCACCTTTATCAATCCCATTCGGCGGCTTGCTGCCACCAGTGAAACGCTTGCCAGCGGCACAGCGGGACTGCACCGTTTTGTGGAACTGATGCGCACCGAGCCGGCGCTGAAGGACAGTCCCGATGCCGAGGAGCTGGAGACGGTCAAAGGCGCCATCAATATCGACCATGTGGGCTTCGAGTACCGGCAGGATCAAGCGGTGCTGCACGATGTAACACTGCACATTGCCCCCGGAGAAACGGTGGCGCTGGTCGGCTCCTCCGGCGGGGGAAAAACCACCTTGAGCCAGCTGATCCCCCGCTTTTACGATGTAACCTCCGGTGCCATCTGCATAGACGGTCACGATGTACGGCAGGTCACACAGCAGTCGCTGCGGCGGCAGATCGGGGTGGTGCAGCAGGACGTTTTCCTCTTTGCGGGCAGTGTCACCGATAATATCCGCTACGGGCGTCCCGATGCGACTGATGAGGAGGTGGCAGAAGCCGCCAAGCGGGCAGAAATCTATGAGGATATCTGCCGAATGCCGGAGGGCTTCGAGACCAATGTAGGCGAGCGTGGCACCATGCTTTCCGGCGGGCAGAAGCAGCGGGTCTCCATCGCGCGTATTTTCCTTAAAAATCCGCCCGTGCTCATTCTGGACGAGGCAACAAGCGCCTTGGACAGCGTAACCGAAGCGCATATCCAAAAGGCATTTGATAAGCTGAGCGAGGGACGCACCACCATCGTGATTGCCCATCGGCTTTCCACCGTGCGGGGCGCCGACCGCATTGCCGTGATCGATAATGGGTGTATCATCGAGCTGGGAACCCACGAGGAGCTGTTGGCGCGAGGCGGCGCTTACGCGGCGCTGGTGGCGGCGCAGGAGCTGAAGGCGTAATCCGGTGTCATTGCCTTCGCTTGACAAGGGCACTTCTGTCGGAGTCAAGCCTGCAAGCGGTTGTAAAATCTGTCTGAGGCAGATATAATAGACTCGTAAGTCCCATTTTGGTCTGAGCAGAAAAGGAGGTCCTTCGATGAAAGTTCTGATCCTGAATGGCAGCCCCCGCATAGGCGGCAACACCACCGTGGCGGTAGAGGAGCTGGAAAAGGTTTTCCGTGCCGAGGGCGTGGAGGTGGAAACGGTGCAGGTGGGCACCCGTGATATCCGCGGCTGCATCGCCTGCGGCAAGTGTGCCGAGACCGGCAAATGCGTCTTTGATGACATTGTCAATGAGCTGGCGCCCAAATTTGAGGCGGCGGACGGTCTCATCGTGGCAAGCCCCGTTTACTATGCCTCCGCCAATGCCACGCTGGTTGCCTGCCTGACCCGTCTTTTTTACAGCACCCGCTTTAATAAGGCGATGAAGGTGGGGGCAAGCGTTGTCTGCGCGCGGCGCGGCGGGTGCAGCGCCACCTTTGATGAGCTGAATAAGTTTTTCACCATTGCCGGTATGCCCATTGCCTCCAGCCAGTACTGGAACAGCGTGCACGGCAGAGACCCCGGCGACGCTCTGCATGACGAAGAGGGCAGACAGACCATGCGCACACTGGCGCGCAATATGACCTTCCTGATGCGCAGCATTGCGCTGGGAAAAGAAAAATACGGGCTGCCCCAAAGAGAACCCCCTGTTCGCACCAACTTCATCTGAATTTGCGCATCAAAAAAGACCACCGCGGGGTGGTCTTTTTTGGTATGGCAATATACCGGCTTATTCCTTCGGCTCGTCGGTTTCTTCCGGTGCCTCGGTATCCGGGGCGGCATATTCGTCCTCCAGCTCCACCTCGGCGGCAGGGAACTTCTCCCCATGGATAGCACCCCATGCTTCTCCGGCCGCGCCCTTCACCTTTTCGATGAACTCAGGGGCTTTTTCCTGCACGGCAGCTGCGGCGGCAGCAGCCTTTTCCCGCACTTCGGGGGCTTTCTCCCGCACCTTGGCGGCAGTTTCCTTGTACACCTCGCGGGCGGCGTCCTTCACGCCGTAGACAGTGTCGTTGCAGTCCACCGTTCCATCGCCGTTGAGGTCCGCATTGGCATTCTTTTTCTCATTGTACTTCTTCGCTACCTTAACGGCAGCATAGGCGGTACCGGCGGCAACGCCCAGTCCCAGCAGATTTTTCAGAAATCCCATAAAATGACCTCCTAAAGTAAATATTTGATCTTACAGGGTATGCGCTCGAATGGACACGCCCCGAAAAAGCAAGCTTAAAAGCCCATCTTGGTAAAGACCCACGGCCACACAAAGGTGCCGAACAATCCCATCAGCCCGTAACGCAGGGCATGGCACCACATCATATCGGGCAGCAATGCCTTCAGCCCGATGCGTATGCCCATAATGACGGCAAAGCCGATGACAAGCCGCAGCACCCGACCGAGGATCCCGTTGGCGGAACGAAACTCCACCAGCCCGTCCTCCAGCCACATGCCTGCTACGGCACCTACGCCCATGGCAAGGGTCTTGATGCTGTCGCCGGACGGGCTGACCAGCAGCATCACACCGGAGAGCAGCACGGCAGCGCCCATCAGCAGGATCCGGTGCTGATAGAACCGGCGGTACAAAAGCCCGCATACCCATGCGCACAAAAGGCCCAGCACAGCGCCCACAATGGTATCGGTGGGATAGTGAACGCCAAGGTACACACGGGAAACCATCACCAGCAGAATAACCACAATTCCGGCGGTTTTAGCCCATGCGCGGCGACCGTTCATCAGGCTGCCGTAAATGCTGCCCGCGGTTTGGCTGTGACCGCTGGGGAAGGACCATGAGGCGGAAAGATGCTCGGTATCCACCAGCATGCCCTTCACCTTGACATAGCGCAGGTCGCTGAATTCTTTATTCAAAAACGGTCTGGGACGGCAGATAAGATCCTTCATCAAGCCGTTCACACTCATGGCGGTATAAAGAGAAAACAGCAGATATTCGCCCAGCCGCTTATCCCAGCACCAGTACACGGCAATGAGCAGCAGAATGGCGAAGGTCTCCTCTCCGAGGAAGGTGAAGAAAAGCATCAGCTTATCCATTACGGAGCCGGCTATGCTTTGGATCGCCGCCATGACCGCATGGTCAAAGGGCTGGCAGAGCTGTAAGAGAGCAGCCATAGGGGGAAACTCCTTTCGGTCGCTTATTTTTTCAAAAGACGGCAGACCGTAAAAGAAGCCTGCCGTCAGGAAAAACAAGGATTTACAAAATGACCTCGCCGTAGACCTCGCCGGAGCAGCCGGCGGCATTGGCTTCATCGGTATCCAGATGGCACGCCGTACCGGCGGTAGGGGTCACGCGGCAAACAACATCATCAAATACAAGGCTGCGGCCGTTGCTGTCGATTGCCAGCCGGACAATCTGCTTATCCTTCACGCCGAACTTTTCGCCGTCCTCGGGGGTGAAATGAATATGGCGCTTCGCAACGATGACTCCCTCTTTCAGCTCAATCTCCCCCTTGGGCCCTACCAGCCGGCAGCCGGGGGTACCGTCCAGATCACCGGATTCCCGTACAAAGGGCGCAATACCGATGGAACGGGCGTCGGTCATGGAAAGCTCGACCTGTGTGCGGGAGCGCACGGGTCCGAGAACCGAAATCGGTCCCATAGACTTCTTGGGTCCGATGACCTCAACCTTTTCATTGGTGGCGAACTGCCCGGGCTGGGAAAGCGCCTTTTTGAAGGTCAGCTCAAAGCCCTTGCCGAACAGGGTCTCCAGATCTTCCTGCGTCAGGTGCAGGTGACGGGCAGACGTTTCTACTAACACTTTTGCCATAATGGGGAAGCCTCCTTATTGGTGCCGTTGCTTCACGGGTTCCCATGTCTCAGAATCAAGCAACGGCATTGTCTTTCTTTTTTGTCTATCATATTATAGCACCCATGTTCTGTTTTGCAAAGGGGATAATTATCTGATATAATGCTTTTGATGAAAAGTTTACAAAAAGGGGGGCTGCACCCATGATGGAATGGGACGCACTGCAGGAGACCGCTCTGCACTGTACTGCCTGCAAGCTGTGCGAGAGGCGAAAAAATGTGGTATTCGGGGTAGGAAATCCGCAGGCTGAGATCATGCTGATCGGAGAGGGCCCCGGCCAGCACGAGGACGAGCAGGGCGAGCCCTTTGTGGGACGAAGCGGTCAGCTGATGGATAAGATGCTGAACTACATCGGTCTTGATCGCAGCCGCAACATCTACATCGCCAATATTGTTAAATGCCGCCCGCCTCAGAACCGAGATCCGGAGCAGACGGAGATTGCCGCCTGCATGGGTTATCTGCGCAATCAGGTGGCGCTGATTCGTCCCAAAATCATTGTCTGCGTGGGGCGCATCGCCGCCATGACGCTCATTCAGCCTGATTACCGTGTGACCCGTCAGCACGGGGAATGGGTAGAGAAAAAGGGTGTTTATATGATGGGAACCTTTCACCCTGCCGCACTGCTGCGCAACCCGCGCCAGACGCAACTTGCCTTTGCGGATTTTCTCTCACTTCGGGAGAAGGTCAAGGAGCTTGGGATTGAAATGTAAGTTCGCATCAGCTGCAAGCCAACCAAAAGCCTGTGCAAGCTGCCGAAAGGCAGCCAGTGCGGGTTTTTCTTTTGCTTCGGTTTCTCCCCCACGCACTCCTTTTCCATATCAGCATAGAATGGCAGCAGCGGGGCTTGCGTCCGCCCGCCGAAAGGAGCTTATTTTATGGAAAAAGCCGTTCCCTGCCGCTGGTTTATGGGGAGTAATTCGCAAAACGGGTTTTATTCACTGTTCGGGCAATTCACCGAACCCGCTGCCGACTGGCAGCCCATTCTCATCAAGGGCGGTCCCGGCTCCGGAAAATCCACCCTGATGAAACAGGTCGTCCGGCTCGCATTGCAGCGAGGGCAGCCGGTGGAGGAAATCCGCTGTTCCTCCGATGCCGCCAGTCTGGACGGAGTAATCCTGCCCCAAATAAAAACCGTCCTGCTGGACGCCACCCCACCTCATGCTTTGGAGCCGCAGTTCCCCGGTGCGGTGGAACAGCCCTATTCCCTTTGCGACTGCTGGAATGAGGGCATTCTGCGGTCAGAGCGGGAGGAAATTATTGCATTGGGAAGGGAAATTGGCGGATTGCATCGGCAGGCAGTGCGATACCTTGCAGGTGCCGGCGCTTTGTTGGGGGAGGCACGGCGGCTGGCAGCGGAGGCCATAGACTATGAAAAGCTGCGGCAGTACACTGTGCGGCTGGCTGCACGGGAGCTGCCTGACCTTGAAAAACAGGGTCAGGAGGAGCGACGGCTGCTCTCGGCGGTGACGGATCGGGGTGTAATTTTGTTTCATGAAACAATTTCCGCAATGTGTGAGCGGGTTGTTTTCCTTGAGGACCCCCATGGTGCAGTCGCTGCAACCATGTTAGGGCAGCTGCGGGACGAAGCGGTAGCGCGTGGCTATCATGTTATCACCTGTCCCTGCCCCATCTCCCCCGAAAAACCGGATCACCTGCTGATCCCACAGGCAGGGCTTGCCTTTGTCACCAGCAACAGCCTGCATGCCATTCCGCTGGAGGGGCGTGCCGTCCACGCTCAACGCTTTACCGACAGCAGTATGCTGCGTGCCCGTCGGGTACGGCTGCGCTTTCTGCAAAAAACTGCCGGTGTGCTGCTTCGTCAAGCGGAACAGGCAATTACCGAGGCTCATCGCCGTCACAACGCATTAGAGCAGTACTACATCGGAGCAACCGATTTTACCGCGGTGGACCGGCTAACGGAGCGGCTGCTGCGCCGGCTGTCGGCTGAGATGTGAGTGCTTTCCCCGGTTTTCTGCTTCTCAGGCGCCCGCAGGGCAAGCCGCCTCCGGCGGCTTCGACGGGCAAAGCCCGTCGGCTCCGGCTGCGCCGGAGCGCCCTGCGGGCGCCTCTCTGCCCTTGCAGAAGCCAAAGGTGCTGTTGCACAGGGTTGAACAAAAGACCAGAGTTATTTAGCCAAAAGGCTTTACAACTCTGGTCTTTTTCAGTTTACTTATCACTGAAGCAATCCTTCAGCCGCTCCGCAAAGCTCTTGCGCTTCTGGTAGTTCTTGTCGCCCAGTGCCGCGTCAAACTCCCGCAGCTTATCCTTCTGTGCTTTGGTCAGGCTCTTGGGTACCTCTACCATCACTCGCACATACTGGTCGCCTCTGCCGCGGCCGTTCAGGGCGGGCACGCCCTTATCCCGCAGCCGGAAGACGGTTCCGCTCTGGGTGCCCTCCGGCACATGATAGCTTACCTTGCCGTCCACGGTGGGCACCACAATATCGTCGCCCATTGCCGCCTGCGCAAAGGTGATCGGGATCTCGCACCAGATGTCATAGCCGTCACGCTCAAACAGCGGGTCTGGACGAACGCTTACCGTTACCCGCAGGTCGCCGGCAGGACCGCCGTTGCGACCGCTGTCGCCCTGCCCGCGCACCGCGACGGTCTGACCGTCATCAATGCCGGCGGGGATATTCACCGTTACGGTCTTATTCACCTTTACACGGCCCTTGCCGCCACACTTGGGGCAAGGCTCCTTGATGATACGACCCCGTCCGCCGCAGCGGGCGCAGGGCTGCTGCATCTGCATCACGCCAATGGCGGTCTGACGCCGTACCGTCACCTGACCGGTGCCGTGGCAGTCGGGGCAGGTCTCGGGGTTGGTGCCCTTCTTGGCGCCGCTGCCGCCGCATTCGCTGCAGTTCTCCAGCCGAGAGACCTTGATCTCTCGGGTGCAGCCCTTCACTGCCTCCATAAAGGAAACCGTGATTTGAGCCTCACGGTGCTCGCCGCGAATGGGACCGTTAGGATCCCGCACGCGACCGCCGCCGAAGCCGCCGAACCCGCCGCCTCCGCCGAAGATATCACCAAACAGGTCACCGAGATCGCCGAACCCACCGCCGAATCCGCCGCCAAAGCCGCCGAACCCGCCGCCTCCGCCGGGGGCGCCTGCGCCGTAGCTGGGGTCTACTCCGGCAAAGCCAAACTGGTCATAGCGCTGGCGCTTTTCCTTATCGGAAAGCACCTCGTATGCCTCGTTGACTTCCTTGAACTTGGTCTCGGCTTCCTTATCACCGGGGTTCAGGTCGGGGTGGTATTTCTTTGCCAACTGTCGGAATGCCTTTTTTATTTCCTCATCGCTGGCGCCCTTTTTCAGCCCCAGCACTTCATAGTAATCTCTTTTCTCTGCCAATTTACTCACCCTTTATCGCAGGATCTTT
>USBC01000095.1 GCA_900552845.1 uncultured Oscillospiraceae bacterium
GAGCTTTAATCCGGGGAAATTGATGGGCTTAAAGCCGCTTTTCAAAAGCTCAAGGGTTTCCTCATCGGCATAGCCGGTCAAGTCGCCATCGTAGATCTGAGTTGCCTCCAGCGCCAAAGGACTATCCACATATACCGTAAAGTTGGGGTTGGATTTTACCAGTCCCCGCACCTTGATCTCACGGATATAGTAGAGAAGCTCCTGCGTGCGCCCTACCGCAAAGGAGGGAATCACCACATTGCCGCCCCGCGCCAGCGTCCGGTCAATAATCTCGGACAGATCCCGCGGAACGTCCTCGCCGGTTTCATGCAGGCGGTTGCCATAGGTGGATTCCATCACCACATAGTCGGCTGCCGGCACCGGCTGCGGATCTCGGATAATGGGCTTATTCACATTGCCGATATCACCGGAGAAGGTGACGGTGCGCGTCTCGGAGCCCTCTGTTACCGTAAAGCGAATTACTGCGGACCCAAGCAAAAGACCCGCATCATACCAGTCCGTTGCAATGCCGTCAAACAGCTCCACATGGTCGCCGTAGCTTACCGGCACCAACAGCTCCAGCGTATCAATCGCGTCCTGCACGGTATACAGGGCGTCCGTGATGGGGTTGCCGCTGCGCTTATCTCTTTTGGCGCGCCATTGGGCATCGCTCTCCTGAATCCGTGCACTGTCCAGCAGCATGATTTTGAGCAGATCGCAGGTTGCCCGTGTGGCATAAATGGGACCGGTGTAGCCGTTCTTTACCAAAAGCGGCAACCGTCCGCTGTGGTCGGTGTGGGCATGGGTGACGCATACGGCATCAATCGCCGTTGCGTCAAAGAACAGCTCATTGCCATTATAGACATCACCGCCCTGCTGCAAGCCGCAGTCGATGAGAATGTTTTTGCCGCAGGCGGTCAAACGGTGGCAGCTGCCGGTTACAACCCGTGCCGCACCCCAAAAGCTCAGTTTCATGGATATGCTTCCCCTTTCAGTTTTCTGTCCCCAGTATAGCACACCCCGCAGTGAAAAGAAAGGGGGCAGCAGGGCAGGGGCGGGCAGTCCCCGCAGATTTTACATTCTGTTTACGGGGGCAGGGGCGGCGCAGGCAACCCTCTCTGTGTGGATGGAGACTATGTGACCTACGAGTATTTGCTTATTCAACATGATGATAGCCGACGAATCTCCGGCTGGGAATAGAAGAAGATATTTGGAAATCTTGACAATCGGGATAAAATTGAGTAAAGTTAAGCTATGAAAAAACGGTAGGGGGATGTTATGTCAGAGCCGGCATATATGAGAGTATATCACAGCATTAGAAGCCAGATTATGGATAAAAAATATGATGTTGGCGCTATCCTGCCTCCAGAGCCGGAACTGGAAAAGGCTTTTGGGGTTAGTCGGACGACCATTCGCCGTGCAATAGAGATGTTGGCAAGAGAAGGGGTTCTTTCCGTTCGGCAGGGGTTTGGAACACAGGTTGTCAGCCGTAAGGCAGTCCAGAATTTAAATGAGTTTACATCCATTTCGGAATCTTTGGCACAAAAGGGGCATAAAATAGGTCTGCGGAGTTGCTTTATCGAGAAAGTGGGCGCTTCGGAAAAGATCGCGAATCTTTTGGGGGTACAGCCCAGAACGCCGCTGATTTGTGTTCACCGCATTCGCACTTCGGATGGTTTTCCCATTAGCATCAGCAAAAACTTTATTTTGGAGCAGCTGGTGCCGGGTATAGATGCACATACGAGGATATCGCATCTGTACGATTATTTGAAGGAGAAATACGGTATTTCATATACCGGTTCACGAGATACCATCAGCGCCTGTAGCGCAACATTTGAACAGGCGCAGCTTTTGGAGATCGAACCGAAAACAGCGCTGCTTCATGTACAGCGAGTTTGCTATTTGGGCAGCAGACCTTGTGAAGTGGACATCGTAAATATTATAGCAGACCTTTATGAGTACGAGGTATTCGTCGGGGAAAGAAGCAAATAAGGAAATAAGGAAAGACCTCTGCAGCTGCAGGGGTCTTTAAACATCATTATTTTTGACTGATTTTTCATAAAGATTGACACGCAAAGGTAATTACCTTATAATTAAAGCCGGAGGTGTTACTCGTGGAAGGATTGTTAGCGTTTGATTTGGGAACAAGCGGCGTAAAGTGTGTATTGGTGGATAAAAGAGGAGTTGAGTTGGGAAGCAGATATGGGGAGTATGCAACGTACTATCCTGCACCCAACTTTCGGGAGCAATGCCCCAAGCATTGGATTGGACGGATTGTTGAGGCTACGGCAGCGCTGCGAGAAGAATATCCGGACATAGACATTTGCGGCATAGGGGTATCCGGACATTCACTGGGGGCGATACCGGTGGACAGGGAAGGCAATTTGCTTGCACAACGGGTTCCTATTTGGTCGGATGCTAGAGCGGTTCTTCATGCGGAACGTTTTTTTAAGCAGGTGGAATACAGGCAATGGTATGAGATAACCGGAAACGGATTCCCGAGAGAGCTATATGCGCTGTTTAAAATAATGTGGTACAAAGAGAATGAACCGGAGTTGTACAACAGAACGGAAAAGTTTATTGGGAGCAAGGACTATGTAAACCTGTTTCTTACAGGGAAAGCAGTGACGGATATTTCATATGCCTCCGGAAGCGGCTTGCTTGATTTGAAAAAATGTGTCTATCGGGAAGACTATGCCCGCGCTGCTGGGATTGATATACGGAAAATGCCTCAAATCTACCAGTCCCACGAGATTATCGGTTATGTTACAGAAGCAGCGGCGCAAAAAATGAACATCCCGGCAGGAATTCCCGTGGTGGCAGGCGGCGTGGATAATGCCTGCATGACGCTAGGGGCAGGCTGCATTCAGGATGGAGACGCCTATGCCTCTTTAGGGTCGTCTGCGTGGATTACGGCCTCTGTTTCGGAGCCAGTGGTGGATTATGATAGCCGGATATATACATTTGCTCATTGCGTTCCGGGACAGTACCTGCCCAGTGTTGGAATTTTTGCTTCAGGAAGTGCATTAAGCTGGGCGGCGGATAAATGGTTTGCGGATTATACAGGCTACGATAGATTCGATAAAATAGGAACATTGGCAGCACAGTCACCCCTGGGAGCAAACGGATTATTGTTTAACCCCTGCCTTGCTGGGGGATCCTCTTTTGATAAATCGCCGAATATTCGTGGATGCCTGTTCAATCTTTCACTTGGAAACACAAGGGAGGATATTGCGCGGGCGGTATTTGAGGGAATTGCAATGCACCTACGGTTGGCGGCTGAAGCATTGGAGCGAACCGGACGGCTGGGAAAGCGGCTTTTGGTGGTAGGTGGCGGTGCAAAAGGTGATTTTAACCGAAGGATTTATGCGGATGTATTTGGTAAGGAGATTGCGGTATCTCAGGTGCAGCAAGGGGCAGCGTCGCTGGGTGCTGCGGCTTTGGCTGCGGTTGGCTGTGGAATGTGGGATTCATTTGAACCGTTGCGGGAGCTGCACCGGGATGTGACAACATCTGCGCCGAATTGGGATAACCATGCGTGGTATGATAAGATCATGCCGCTTTATGTTCGCTTTTGCGATGCTTGTTCGGATTTGGGAGATCTGGTGGAACAATAAAGACAAAGTTATAATAGTCCTGTGAGGAGATTCTGCTTATATGCTTAACAAGCAGAAATCGTCTCACAGGGCTATTATCTCGTTAAACATAATGATGTTTTTACGTGATAAGATAATGTTTAAAATGAGAATAAAATAAAATAATGTGCAAAAAGCACAACATTATATGTTTTATATAGTTTTTTGCAGTAAAGTTGTGCATAAACACGGTTTCAACAAAGAACCAATTGATGCCGTTGACACATAAAGGGGATTATGTTACTATAAAGGCGAAATAGACGGGTGACTTATCGATAGATAGCTCAGAGAAAAAGCGAGGAGGATGAAAGTGTATAAAACGATTCTTTCCAGCACGCTGAAGATTTTGGAAGAGTTACCGTTCCCAGTACCGCAGAAAGGCAGACTGGCAGGAATAACGCGACAATACATGGCACCGCCTTCCGATATGTTTATGAATGATAATTATCATTTCCCCATGGGGACAGCTTATTTGAAACTTGGCATTCGGGGTGTTGCACAAAAAGCAGCAGCGGTAGCCAAAACAAAAACAGACGAGAACGAGGTTGCTTTGCTTTCCGGCATAGCGGAGGTATACGAACACGTTGGAGCCTACATAAATCGGTATGCCTGTGCGGTAGAGCAGCAGGCAGAGGGTGATAAAAGGCTGCAGAAGATTGCCCGGAATCTGTTTGTTTTGGCAAATCAGCCTCCTCGGACTTTTGAACAGGCACTGCAGCTTACCTACTTAATGTGGAAGCTTCGCTGCCTAAACAAACCTGGGGCGGATATTGGGCGGTTGGATGTGCATCTCTACCCGTGGTTTTGCAGGGACATCGAGGAGGGCAAAACAACCGAGGAGGAAGCATTGGAGCTTCTGTGTGATTTTTGGCAGCTGTTAAATGAAAATGACAGTGGTGACACGCTGATAAATGTAATGGTAGGAGGAAAAAACCAAGATGGCACGGATGCAGGAAGCCGCCTGTCTGTGCTGATGCTGGAGGCCACCAAGCGTTGCAAACAGTCTGAGCCACACATCAATGTCCGAGTTCATTCTGGCCTGCGCCCCGATATTTATCGGGCGATGCTGGAGGTGCAGTTAATGGGGCAGGGACAGGCGACCGTTTACAATGACGAAGTAATTATTCCGTCCTTGATCCAATTCGGCATTCCGGAGAAGTTAGCATACTCCTATACCAACGATGGATGCACCGAAATCATGTTGGACGGCTACAGCGGCATTGATTTTGCTCATATCGATGCTGTGGCTGCTTTCGAACTGGCATTCAACAATGGTGATTGGGCTGTTAGAACCTACCGTAAGCCCGTCAGCTATTTCCATAAGGACAGTGCAGTCGGGTACTACACACCCGATTGCGCTCCCGGCTTTGCTTCTGGCAGAGTGGAGGACTGTGGCAGCTTTGAGGAGTTCTATGGGATGTTCCTGAGACAATATGCTTTTCAAGTTCGCAACAAGTGCACGATGTTAAGACGAATTGAGGATGACCGCCGGATGGGCGCTTACACCTCACTTCTGCTAAATGGCACCTACAATTATATTTTGGATTCTGGGTTGGATATTCTTCGGGGCGGTTTTCCCTTCGCTGCATATATGATGTTTGCCGGCTCTATTCCCACGGTTGCGGATTGTCTGATCGCAATCAAGCGGCTGGTGTTTGAAAAGAAGCTTTATAGTGTGCATCAGATAAAGGAAGCAATACGGGTGAATTTTGATGGTTATGAGGCAATGCGCTGTCAAATGGCAGCTTGCCCCAAGTTCGGCAATGATATTGACGAAGTGGACAAACTGGCGGCAGATATTGCGGATCACTTCTGCGAATGGCTGAATGATTACCGCAATGAGACGGGTTTTGCAATTTTGCCGGCTCTGCTGGGGTGGCGATTCCTGGAGGAGGCCTACGGGACTGCCGCTACTCCGGATGGTCGTCACTATGCCGATCCCATAGCGGAACATTACTGCGCCACCCCCGGAAAGGCAGTTAACGGCCCAACTGCTCTAATCAACTCTATAGCGAAGGCGAAGGAGACCATCAAAAAGGCGGCAGGTGTTTGTGCAGTTCATGTTACCCTGCCCCGCAACCTGGGGAACAGCACGGAGGAAAGTCTGGCGGTTTTGGACGGATTGGTCAAAGCAGCAATTGAAAACGGGTTAAATCAGATGAACATTGCGATTTATGATAAGGCTTTGCTGCAAAAAGCGCAGCAGGATCCCGAAAACCACCGGGATATCATTGTCCGCGTATGGGGGTACAGCGCTCGCTTTGTAGACCTGTGTAAAGAAATGCAGGATCATGTGATCAGCCGTGTGGCGGGCAGCGTATGATGGGATGGGTCTTTAATATTCAACGATTTTCCCTTCATGATGGTCCGGGGATCAGGACTACGGTTTTCCTGATGGGCTGTAATCTAAACTGCCTGTGGTGTCACAATCCGGAGGGGAAATCCGACCGCATTCAACTGCAGTATGACAATACAAAGTGCATTGGCTGCGGCGCCTGTGCACGGGTATGCTCGCAAATGGTTCACACTGTGACCAAAGAAGGGCATTGGGTGGACTTTGCCCGATGCAGGAAATGTGGAGCCTGTATAGAGATCTGCCCCGCCGAAGCCTTGTGCTTTAGTGGAAGAAAATATACTCCAGAGGAACTGACACAACAGGTCATAAAGGATCGCAGCTTCTTTAGGGATACCGGTGGATTGACTTTCTCCGGCGGAGAACCGTTGCTGCAGGCGGATTTTGTGGCTGAAACGGCAATGCGCTGCAGGGAACAGGGCGTGCCGACCGTGACAGTAGACACAGCCGGGCTGTTGGATAGAAGTGCATTTGAAAAGGTGCTGCCCTATGTGGATCACTTTCTTTTTGATGTGAAAGCCGCGTCGGAGGAGGTGCATCTGGCTGGGACCGGGGCATCCAACCGCCCCATATTGGAAAACCTGCGCTGGCTGGATACACAGGGAAAGAATATATATATTCGTGTTCCAGTAGTTCCCGGTTTCAATGATGACTGTGAGGAGATCCGGAAAATCGGTGACATTGTACATGGGCTAAAATCCGTTCGGGAATTTTGCCTGCTGCCGTATCATACATTCGGCAGAGAAAAATATATCACCATAGGAGCTGCGGTGCCGCCCGTTTTCCCTGTCCCGGAGGAGGAAACGATGGATCGGCTCCGGCATATTGCACGGTGTTTCTAAAAAAATAACAAGGAGAAATAAAAATGGATGTAAAGAATCTTCCCAGATTGATCGATTTGAGCTGCGTTAAGGCCAATTCCACTGTCGAGGAGATGACTCAGATGGTGGAGATGGCAAAGAAGTACAAGTTCCTTTGCTGCTTCTCCATGCCGTACTATACGGGGTGGCTGATCGACCGGATGAAGGACGTTCCCGATACTTTTGTTGGCGGAACGGTCGGATACCCCCATGGAAATGAGCTGACCATGCTGAAGGTAGAGGGCGCCAGGTACCAAAAGACCTTGGGCTGCAGAGAAATTGATATGGTGCAGAACATAACTGCATTAAAGCATGGCGACTATGCCGAGGTCGGCGCAGATATCGCAGCGGTTAAGGCTGCCATAGGGGATACCCCTTTGAAGGTCATTCTGGAG
>USBC01000096.1 GCA_900552845.1 uncultured Oscillospiraceae bacterium
TATTCGCAGAAATTCCTGTAGATTATTATCTTGTTTTGAATCTTCTTCGAGATCAGGTTGTACGCAACGGAAATCCTGATCTGGTCTTTGAAAAAATTGCAGAAGCCATTGCCATTCACCCGGATGTGACTCTTGTCCTTAATGCAAATGAGCCGATCAGTCAAAATCTTGCTGAGAATTATCGTACCGTCTATTTTGCCATGGATCGCACCGAGCGTTCCACCGACCATTGTGTCAGCGGCACCAATGATTGCAAGATCTGTCCTCGATGCTTTCACCCAATGAAACCATTACAACCATATGGGTAAGTTTCATTGTTCTCATTGCGAGTACGGCTCTCATACACCGGACTTCTTCGGTACCGATGCTGATTTCGCAGGAAAGTGCATTACCATAAATGGAACACCTGTTCATGTCACCTACAATACTACCTTTAATTTCTTTAACACGGTAGCCGCTGCAGCCGTCTGCTGCACAGCATCCGGCATGACTATAGAACAGTTTGCGTCCGGCTGTGCAGATTTCTTTGTGGCGAAGGAACGGTTGGACGACTTTAGGTTTGATGGCCGCCGTGTCGTGTTGATGATGACCAAGCAGAACGCAGCCTCTCTCGACCAGTCCATCAGCTATGTGCTGGAACAGCCGGGCGAAAAGAGCGTTGCGCTGTACATCAATAATATTATTTACATGGAATACAAGGATATTTCGTGGCTTTATGATGTAGCATTTGAACGGCTGCACGGCAAGGTGGAAAAAATCCTATGTACAGGCAACCGTGCACTGGACGCCGCTGTTCGCTTAAAAATAGCAGGCTTTGATGATAATACGCTGCTGGTAGAAACCGATATGGCAAAAACCAAGGACGCATTCCGGCAGACAAAGGGCGATATTTATATTCTTGCAGCATCTGCTTTTGGCAACGAAGGAAAAATACTGGAGGAACTGAAAAAATGAAGAACATCAGAATACTTCATCTTTACAGTGATGCACTTGATCTTTATGGTGATTATAAGAATTTGACGGTGCTGTGTCAGCGTATTGCAGAAACCGGCAACACGTCCGAGATAACAGAAGTCAATTTAGGAGAGACCATTGACCCTTCCGGATTTGATTTTGTTTATATCGGTCATGGAAAAGCGCGCAATCTTGCTGCAGTGGCGCCTCATTTTGTGCAGTACAGTGCGTCTATCCGCGCAGCAATTGAAGGCGGGCAGTTATGGCTTGTTACGGGGAATGCCAGGGAACTTTTTGGTCAGAGCTTTACAACACCAGCCGGCGAAGTCCTGCCGGGTATCGGACTTTTTAATTATACCGGAGTGGAGACGAATAAGGTTTTTGTCAGCGATGTACTGGCGCAGCCTGTCTATGATGAATCCGCACGGGTTTACGGCTTCGTCAACCGAACTGCCTATTTAGAAGGGGAAAACAGCAATCCGTTGTTTACGGTGCTTTCCGGCTGCGGCGACGGCGAAACTCCTGACGGCAAAGAGGGAACTCTCTATCGCAACTTCTTTGCTACATGGTCGATGGGGCCCATACTTGCTCGTAATCCATCTCTCATGCGAGAATTACTGCATCGTTTGCTGGGAGATGATTATCGTGAATGCGATTTCTCGCTGGAAGAAAAGGCATTGAATTTGGTTATAGCCGAATTTGAAAAGAATAAGGAGGGCTCACAATGAACGACAATAGAAGCAGTGGGGAAGGGCTGCAAAGAAAGCTTTCTCCGCTGAATGTATGGGCGCTGGCACTGGGCAGCATCATTGGTTGGGGTGCATTTGTCATGCCCGCCAATACCTTCCTCCCCAATGCAGGTCCATTGGGAACCGCCATTGCAATGGTAGTCGGTGCTCTTATTATGATCGTTATTGCCTTCAATTACAGCTATATGATCAATCGGTTTCCCGTAGCAGGCGGCGAATTTACCTTTACCAATGCATCGTTTGGACCGACCTGTGGCTTTCTGTGCGCATGGTTTCTCGGCCTTTCTTACCTTGCTGTCGTTCCATTGAACGCCACCGCTCTGGCTCTTATTGGTCGTAATTTGTTTCCAAATCTTACCCAATGGGGCTATCTCTATTCGGTAGAAGGGTACAGCATTTATGCCGGAGAAATTTTGCTTGCGATTCTTGCATTGGTGATCTTTGCCGTTCTCAGTATCCGCGGCATCAGTGTTGCTGGAAAGCTTCAAACTGTTTTGGCGCTTTCTCTTGTCGCCTGTGTGTTTCTTTTGGCGATCGCCGCATTTTTCAGTCCATATTTCTCTGCTTCAAATCTTAATCCGTCCTTCTCTCTCAATGCTGAAGGTAAGTCCTCTTTGGGCGGGATACTTGCAGTTGTGGCGGTTGCACCATGGGCTTTCGTCGGCTTTGATTCTATTCCGCAGGCATCGGAAGAGTTTAATTTCTCCCATAAGAAAAGCCGCGTTATTATGATCCTCTCGATTCTGTTTGGCGGCGCTCTTTATATTATCCTCAATACCATTACGGCAGCAGTTTTGCCTGACGGCTATACCAGTTGGGTGCCTTATATTGCAGATTGCGCCAAGGACACACTACCGGAAAGTCTATCTGGCATGACTGCTCTCCCGACTTTCAATGCTGCCCGTCTCATTCTTGGAAAGCCTGGCTTGGTCATTCTGGGTATTGCGCTTTTCTGCGCTGTCCTGTCCGGTATTGTCGGCTTTTACATGGCAACCAGCCGCCTTTTGTATTCTATGTCCAAGGATCATGTTCTTCCCGGTTGGTTCGGTCGTCTGCATCCACGTTATAAAACGCCAATGAATGCGATCATCTTTATTATGATTATTTCATTGTTCTGCCCGTGGTTCGGTCGTACAGTGCTTAATTGGATTGTAGATATGTCCTCCATCGGCGCCGCCATCGGTTATTGTTTCACATCGGCAGCCGCCTTTGTACAGATGCAGCGAAACAAAGATGCCTCTGTGCCGATGAAGGTGAATGCTATTTTGGGCGTGGTTTTCTCTCTGTGCTTCATAGCGTTGCTTATCGTTCCGAACCGATGGGCATACCTTGGCCCTCAATCTCGCATTGCACTGGTTGTTTGGGTTGTTATGGGTGCAGTTTTCTATATTTACTCTCGTCGCAAAAAGGCATCGGAAAAATCTCTTAACGCTTGACATTGGGAGCGAGTCTGTTATAATAGTATAAAATGAAACACGAGGAAGGAAACCCAGTACCCATTTTCCAACCTTCCCAGAGAGTCGGCGGACGGTGCAAGCCGGTAAGGAGAAAAGCGGGGAATTACATTCCGGAGTGGTGGCCTGAACCGATAAGTAGGGCACAACGGGTGCGACCGTTATATCGCAGGGTCATATCGACCCACTGAGAGACTGCCGGCAACGACGGTCTGAACCAGAGGTGGTACCGCGAAGTTCATTCGTCCTCTGCTTGCAGCTTGCAGGCAGAGGGCTTTTTATTTTACCGAAATAAAAATGATAAGGAGATAAATACCATGCAGATTTACGAAGAGCTTGTCGCCCGTGGACTGATTGCACAGGTGACCAATGAGGAAGAGATCAAAAAAATGATCAACGAAGGCAAGGCGACTTTCTATATCGGCTTTGACTGTACTGCAGACAGCTTGACTGCCGGTCACTTTATGGCGCTTACTTTAATGAAACGCCTGCAAATGGCGGGAAATCACCCCATTGCTCTCATTGGTGGCGGCACCACTATGATTGGTGACCCCTCCGGTCGCACCGATATGCGAAAGATGCTTACCGCTGAGGATATCGCCCACAACACCGAATGCTTCAAGCGCCAGATGGAGCGCTTTATCGAGTTTGGCGAGGACAAGGCAATCATGCTCAATAATGCCGATTGGCTCCTGAAGCTCAACTATATCGATCTGCTGCGCGAGGTGGGCGCCTGCTTCAGCGTCAACAATATGCTGCGCGCCAAGTGCTATGAGCAGCGTATGGAAAAAGGGCTCTCCTTCCTTGAGTTCAACTACATGATCATGCAGTCCTACGACTTTTATTATATGTTCCAGCATAATGGCTGCAATATGCAGTTCGGCGGCGATGACCAGTGGAGCAACATGCTGGGCGGCACCGAGCTGATCCGCCGTAAGCTGGGCAAGGATGTCCATGCCATGACCATCACGCTGCTTACCGATTCGCAGGGGCACAAGATGGGCAAGACCGCAGGCAACGCCGTTTGGCTCGACCCCAATAAGACCAGCCCCTTTGATTTCTACCAGTACTGGCGCAATGTGGGCGACAGCGATGTGCTTAAGTGCATTCGTATGCTCACCTTCCTGCCGCTGGAGCAGATTGACGAAATGGATAAGTGGGAGGGCAGCGAGTTGAATCGCGCCAAGGAGATCCTCGCCTATGAGCTGACCAAGATGGTGCACGGCGAGGAGGAAGCTGAAAAAGCGTCCGTCGCAGCCAAGCAGTTGTTCGGCGGAAATGGCAACAGCGCTGATATGCCCACCACAACTCTTACGGCAGAAGATTTGAGCGATGGTTCCATTTCACTGGCGGATCTGATGGTGAAAGCAGGACTTGCCCCCTCCAAGGGTGAGGTCAGACGGCTGGTACAGCAAGGCGGTGTCGTGGTCAACGATGTAAAGGTCGACAACTTTGCGGAAAGCTATGATGAAGCGGCGCTCCGTGCCGGTCTCATCATTAAAAAGGGCAAAAAGGTCTTCCACAAGGTCGTACTGGAATAATGCAAAATCGCACAAAATGTTTCATGTGAAACATTTGTTCTGCACATGCTAAACAGCTACTAAAGGAAAAGCTGCCGGGCGCTGCAATAGGGGCGTGCTTGAATAACAACCTGATCGAGAAAAATCAGGAGAGTATCCACCCTGTGCTGCACGCCGTGATGGAGGCGGCAAAGGGCGCCAAGGTCAACGCGGTGCTGGAGCAGAACTATCAGCTGGAGATTGCTATTGTGCGCGAAGGACACTGGATCGCTGTGGCAATGTACGGCAAGATGGGCTTCCATGAGCTGTCCGATCACTATACCATTGGCTGCGGTATACATATCATTCTGTAAAACATGAGAAAAGGGCGCGGTCTCGCAGGAGACCGCACCTTTGATATGGGCTAAATATTTATTTCTTTCTGGAGAAGAGACGCTTCCACCATGGCTGCGGAGCGGGCAGATAGCCGCTCTTGATGAAATGCCTCAGGTAGCTGCGCAGCAGTGCTGCATTAACCGGCGGGCAGGTAATACCGCTGCCGCTGAGCAGTCGGTCGGTATTGGCAGTAGAGAACTGTGCCTGATGTACGCCGAAGCGCTCAATCATGCTTTCACCGGCTGTTCGCTGATCGGTGAACAGGCAGGAGAGGATACGCAGTACATTTTCATCACCGGTCGTTTCAGTCAGGCGGCGGCACCATTCCTCGTAGGGCAGCAGCTCTACGGGGTAGCCTGCCTTTTTCATAAGGGCGGTCATCTGCCGCAGCGGCATCAGCCGGTGATTGAGCAGGTTAAAGACATGTCCACCGCACTCGTTTTGGAACGAGATGTACACCAGTGCTTCAGCGACATAATCTACCGGAGTCAGGTGCAGATTTACCTCCACATCGGGCGCTGCGCCCAGCTGTACACAACCAACCATGGAACGGCTGATAAGATCTTCCAGCTTCCAAATACCGGTGGCAAGGGTTCCTGTGATGTCGCCGGGGCGGTAAACAGCAGTACGCAGCCCGCGCAGCCGTGCCAGCTCAACCAGCTTTTCCGCCACCCACTTGGTCTCGGAGTAGCCAAGGAAGTATCCGTCGGGAGAGGTGAGCGGATCGTCCTCCATGACGGTACGATCAAAGTGACTGGGGTTATCGTACACGCTGTAGCTGGAAACATAGTGGAAGTATTTTGCCTTGCCCTCACAAGCCAGCCGCAGACATTCGGCGGTGCCCAGTACATTGGCGGGCTTCATCTGGCGGTAGGGGAACACAAAATTGAGCACGGCGCCATTGTGATAGACCGCATCGACCTCACGGGTCAGCAGCTGCCAGTTTTCCTCTGTCAAACCAAGATGCGACTGTGTCAAGTCTCCGGTGACAGCAATGATGAAATTGCGGTACTCCTCCCGCCAGCACTCGTACTGCTTCATATTGTTAATGATTCGATCCAACGCTTTTTGAGGTGTAGCGGCACGGGCATGGCAGTAGATTTTTATACCCTTCGCTCGACGCTGCTCGATAAGTGCGCGGATAAGGTAAGCCCCCAAAAAGCCGGTGGAACCGGTGAGAAAAACGGTTTTGCATTCCTCCGGGGTGTGGGTGTAGTCAGTCTGCGGAGCGATTTCCTCCGACAGGACACATTCTGCACGCAGGTCGGGTCGGAAGTCCTTTTCACGGCCAGCTAATAGCGCACTGAGATAATTGGAGATACCAACCACAGAAGGATCTGCCGCGATGCAGCGAATGTCGATGGAGACGCCGAGATCCTTTTCCAGCCTGCATACCAGCTCCATCATGCGCAGCGAATCGCCGCCAAGGGTCAGAAAACTATCCTTATCTGTAAAGGCAACGCCGGGCAGCAGCTCACGGAAAATATCAGTGATGATTGGTTTCAGATCTTCAAAAGTCGCATTGGGCGGCAGCTCAATTTTATGATTTTGAATTGCTGTGAGGATGGACGCTTCCGCAGCAGCGGACGCACCGCCGGAGCGACGACTGCTGAAAAGGAGCGGCATCTTCTCCGCCTCATACAGCGTACGGGCAGCCAATGTTTTTATTTTGCGGTTATCGGTGCGGGGCAGGCTATCCTTGGGAACAAAAACCGTATCCCAGAAGGAAAAGCCGAAATTACGGGCAGTTAGACGGGTGATCTCCGCCACGATAGATGTAAAGTCATTTGCCTTTGCGCTTTCCGCGCACAGAATAGGGCGCTCTCCCTCCGGTGAAGGAATGGAAAACACGGCAATGCCATCGGCGGAAAGCGGTACTCCCTCCTGCCGCAGCAGCAGGGTAATATCCCCTGGGAAGACATTTTTGCCGCTGATGACGATCATTTCCTTAATTCGACCGGTAAGGTAAAGCTGACCATCGTATACCACGCCCATATCTCCGGTGCGGTAGAAGTGTTCCCTGTAGCCGGAGATGGTAGTGTGGAACCGTTTGGTTTCTTCGGGGTTCTGCCAGTAGCCGGCGCACACGCTGCTGCCCGCAATGCAGATCTCTCCAATCTCATCGGGGTCACAAGGGGAACCGTCTGGTCGGATCGCCGCAAGC
>USBC01000097.1 GCA_900552845.1 uncultured Oscillospiraceae bacterium
GTCCCGCGGGTTCGCCCCCCCCCGCGGTCAAACCCCCCCCCGGGGGGGGGGGGGGGCCCCGGCCCCCCGGTTGGCGGGGGGTTCGGGGCCCCGGGGGGGGGCCCCGCCGCGGGGCGGCGCCCCTGCGGTCAATTTCAAATGATCTCTTTCCTGCCCGATATGCTTTTCACGCTATGCCAAACAGCCGCTTGGCATTTCGGCAGGTCATCTCCACTATCTCCTCTGCCGTTCCCCCTCGAATCTCCGCCAGCCGCTCCGCCACACGGGGCAGCATGCTGCTGTCGCAGCGCTTGCCGCGGTACGGCTCCGGCGCCATGTAGGGGCAGTCGGTCTCTATCAGCAGCCGGTCGTCCGGTACCGCTGCCGCCGCCTGCGGTGCCTTGCGGGCATTCTTAAAAGTGACCGCACCGGTAAAGCCCATGTACATTCCCAGTGCCGCTGCTTCCTTTGCCATCTCCGCACTGCCGGAAAAGCAATGCAGTACCCCTTGGGGACGCAGCTCCCGCAGCACCTCTAATGTATCGGCGTGCGCCTCTCTATCATGGATAATGACCGGCAGCCCCAGCTCCTTTGCCAGCAGCACCTGCTGCCGGAACAGCTCCTGCTGCCGCTCTTTCGGCGGGTTTTCTGCCCAGTAATAGTCCAGTCCGATCTCCCCGACGGCACGGCACTTGGGGTGTGCCGCCAGTTCCTTCAATTCCGTCAGCCAGTCCTCCGGGGCGTCCCCCGCCTGCTCCGGGTGGATCCCGGCGGCAAAGTACACAAAGTCATACCGCTCCGCCAACATGCACGCAGCACGGCTTGTCGGCAGGTCGGCGCCTATCGTCATAATATATTCCACACCCTCGCGGTGAATTCGCTCCAGCAGCTCGTCACGGTCTGCATCAAACCGCTCGTCGTCATAGTGGGCATGGGAATCAAATATCCCGTTCATGGCTTCTCCTTTGGGAAAAAACGGGGCCGGCGGCAACGCTGTTGTCCCGACCCCGCAATTTGTATCTTCTGTTCAAAGGTGCATCAGCACAGCTTTGCACCGGCAGGAATCGCATCGTCCAACATCAAAAGATGCAGGCTCTCCCCCTGCTCGGCAGAGATCAGCATGCCGTTGGATTCCCGCCCCATCATCTTGCGGGGCGCCAGATTGGTGCATGCCACCACCGTCTTGCCCACCAGCTCCTCCGGCTTATAGTACTTTGCAATGCCGGAAAGAATCTGACGGTTCTTGCCGGAGCCGTCGTTCAGCGTAACGCACAGCAGCTTGTCGCTCTTTTCCACCTTTTCGCACGCCAGCACCTTGCAGACGGTCATCTCCACCTTTTCAAAATCGGGGAACGCAATCTGCGCCTTGGCGGGAGCGGTCTCGGCAGGCTTCTCCTCCTTGGGTGCGGCAGCCGCCTCCAGCTCCGCCAGCTCCTTTTCCATATCAATGCGGGGGAACAGTACCGGACCCTTCTGCACCGTTACGGCAGCGTGCAGCCCGCCGAATCTTGCGGCGGAAGCCCAGTCGCGCTCGCCCTCACCGGCGCCGCACTGGTCAAGGATCTTCTCGGCAGAGGAGGGCATATAGGGCTTCAGCAGGATCCCCGCCAACCGGATACTCTCCAGCAGGTTATACATCACCGTGGCAAGGCGGGCACGCTTGCTCTCGTCCTTTGCCAGCACCCACGGGGCGTTTTCATCAATGTATTTGTTGGCGCGGGAAACCAGACGGAAGATCTCCGCCAGTCCGTTCTGGAATGCAAACGCCTCCATCTGCTTTTCGTAATTATCACGCAGTTCATTGCCGATGGCTACCAGCTCGTCATCGGCGGGGGAAGCCTCCCGTTCAACGGGCAGCGTGCCGCCAAAGTACTTCTCTGCCATTGCCACGGTACGGCTGACGAGGTTGCCCAGATCATTGGCAAGGTCGGTATTGATGGTGCTGATGAGCAGCTCGTTGCTGAATACGCCGTCGGAGCCAAAGGGGAAGCTGCGCATCAGGAAAAAGCGGATCGCATCTACGCCGTAGCGCCGGCACAGCACCACGGGGTCTACCACATTGCCCTTGGATTTGCTCATCTTGCCGCCCTCCAGCAGCAGCCAGCCGTGACCGTACACCCGCTTCGGCAGCGGCAGATCCATTGCCATCAGCATAGCCGGCCAAATGATGGAGTGGAATCGCACGATCTCCTTGCCGACAAAGTGCACATCGGCAGGCCAGTATTTCTCCACATCATGGTACTTGTCGTTTTTGTAGCCCAGCGCCGTCATGTAGTTGAACAAAGCGTCCACCCAGACATAAACCACGTGCTTGGGGTCAAAATCCACCGGAACGCCCCAGGTAAAGCTGGTACGGGAAACGCACAGGTCCTGCAAGCCCTGATTGATAAAGGCCTTCATCTCATTCACGCGGGAAGCCGGTGTCAGGAATTCGGGGTGCTCGTCATACAGCTTCAGCAGCCGGTCGGCATACTTGGAAAGCCGGAAAAAGTATGCCTCCTCTTCAGCATCTACCACAGGGCGTCCGCAGTCGGGGCAGCAGCCGTCCTTCAGCTGGCTCTCGGTCCAAAAGCTCTCGCAGGGGGTGCAGTATTTTCCTTTATAGGTGCCCTTATAAATATCTCCGCGGTCGTAAAGCTCACGGAAGATCTTCTGGATCGACTCTACATGGTAGTCGTCGGTGGTGCGGATAAAGCGGTCATAGCTGATGTTCATCAGCTTCCACAGCGACTTAAAGCCGCCTTCCCCCTCTACGATCTTATCCACATATTGCTGCGGGGTCACGCCGGCAGCCTTTGCCTTGTCCTCGATCTTCTGTCCGTGCTCGTCTGCGCCGGTCAGGAACATCACATCGTAGCCCTGCATCCGTTTGTAACGTGCCATGCAGTCGGTAGCAACAGTGCAGTAGCTGTGCCCGATGTGCAGCTTATCCGATGGATAGTAGATGGGTGTGGTGATATAAAACTTTTTCCGTTCCATTTTATTACCTCCTGCGCAAATGAGCGCAATTTTTCATCATCAGTAAATTATACCACGCTTCGCCGTCAAAGCAAAGGATTTTTGCGCATACAGCTCCAAAAGTCCGAAAATATCGCTGTATTTCGTTGGATCAGGGCGTGGCTTTCCCTTGTATGCGTTCTTCCCGATAAGCAGAGACCCGCCGCAGCCTGAAAAACTGCAGCGGGTCCTTAAAGCCTTTATCTCTTTTTCTGAAATCAAAACTCCGCGAAGCCCGTAGTGCGGGGGAAGGGCAGGACATCACGGATATTGGCAATGCCGGTAACATACATAATAAGGCGCTCAAAGCCCAGACCGAAGCCCGCATGCCGCGCTCCGCCAAAACGGCGCAGGTCAAGGTACCACCAGTAGTCCTCCTCATTGAGACCCAGCTCATGGATACGGTCAAGCAGGATATCCAAGCGCTCCTCACGCTGGCTGCCGCCGATGATCTCGCCGATGCCGGGCACCAGCAGATCCACCGCCGCAACGGTCTTGCCGTCATCATTCAGGCGCATATAAAATGCCTTGATCTCCTTGGGGTAGTTGGTAACAAAGACCGGCTTTTCAAAGATCTTTTCAGTCAGGTAGCGCTCGTGCTCGGTTTGCAGATCCATGCCCCAGCTGACGGGGTATTCAAAGGGAACGTCTGCCTTTTGCAGGCGCTCGACTGCCTCAGTATAGCTGCATACGGCAAAGTCGCTGTTCACTACATGATTCAGGCGCTCCAAAAGCCCCTTATCCACAAAGCTGTTGAAGAATTCCAGTTCTTTGGGGCACTGTTCCATCACATAGCGCAGCACATACTTAATCATGTCCTCCGCCAGCGCCATATTGTCCTCCAGGTCGGCAAAAACGATCTCCGGCTCGATCATCCAGAACTCAGCGGCATGGCGTCCGGTGTAGGACTTCTCGGCACGGAAGGTAGGACCGAAGGTGTAAATCTTACCGAATGCCATCGCCATGCACTCGCCCTCCAGCTGCCCGCTGACGGTAAGGTTGGTGGCTTTGCCGAAGAAATCCTGCGTATAGTCGATCTTTCCGTCCTCGGTCATGGGGGGATCGGCAGGGTCAATGGTGGTCACACGGAACATTTCGCCCGCGCCCTCGCAGTCGCTGCCGGTAATAAGCGGCGTATGCGCATAAACAAAGCCGCGCTCGGTAAAGAACTTGTGGATCCCCTGCGCCGCAACGGAACGCACGCGGAAGGCCGCGCTGAAGGTATTGGTACGGGGGCGCAGATGCTGGATCGTCCGCAAGAACTCCATGCTGTGGCGTTTTTTCTGCAGGGGATAATCGGGGGTGGAGGCACCCTCCACGGTGATCTCCTCGGCATGGATCTCAAAGGGCTGCTTCGCCTCGGGGGTCAGCAGCAGCCGACCTGTAACGATAAGCGCCGCGCCGACATTCTGTCGGGAGATCTCATCGAAGTTTGCCAGTTTATTTTCCTCAAACACCACCTGCAGATTGCTGAAATAGCTGCCATCGTTCAGCTCGATAAAGCCGAGGGCTTTGCCGGAGCGCAGAGTGCGCACCCAGCCACAGACCGTCACCGGCTCCGCAGTATAGCGGGCAGGCTCCGCAAACAGTGCATTGATCTCTACTCGTTTCATGGGACTTCCTTCCTTTTTTCCGAAAGTGATTTATAATATTATAGTACGCCCAGGGCGCTCGTGCAATCCTTTCTTTGCCCACAGTGCAAAAATTGTGTTCTGCCGCAACTTTTTTGTAAAAAAGGGGTTGCTTTTGCGCCGGTGATACGGTATAATGAATTCTCGTCAGGGCTTTACTTGACCGTCCTGATCACGACATGGAGATGTCGCCTAGTTGGTCGAGGGCGCACGACTGGAAATCGTGTAACCGTCAAAAGCGGTTCGAGAGTTCGAATCTCTCCATCTCCGCCAAAGAAAACCCCGCAGAAATGCGGGTTTTTCTTTTGTTTATGCGAGTTTTCGGCATTTTTGGTCTTTGTGTTTGTTGCTCATTTTTTGCAGCTTTTGCGATTAAAGTACACAGAAAACACACAGGAAAATACAGGAAAGTTCAGCCGGCGGAATTACTCCGCCTTGGGCATATGGTTGTCCAGATAGTCGATGATATCCCGGAACAGCTCCTCTTTCATCGATTCATTGTGGACCTCGTGGCGGGCACCGTGGTACAGGGTAATGGTAACGTCCTTTAAGCCCTGCGCCTTCAGCCCCTCATAGACCTCGGTAACCCCCTTGCCACAGCCGCCTACGGCGTCTTCATCGCCGGCGTACAGCCAAACGGGAAGCTCCTTGGGAATGGCGGCATACCAGTCGGGACGGTTGCAGCGGTCAACCAGCTGCAGCAGCTCGCCAAAGCCGCTGTTGGTAAAGATAAAGCTGCACCACGGGTCTTTTATATACTTGCGGCAGACTGCCTCATCATGGCAGATCCAGTCCACCGGCGTTTTTTGCTCGGTTTTCTTGTTATTGTTGCCGGTGGTCAGCATATACAGCAACTTGGAGGTGCCTTTTTTACCGCCGAACAGCGTAACCAGTGCCACCAGCGCCTTGCCGGGTCCTGCGGCGGGGTTCCTGCCGGCAGTACCGCTGATCAGCAATGCCTGCAGGTTTTTCCCGTAACGGGCGGCATACAGCCGTGCTACAAAGGAGCCCATGCTGTGTCCCAGCAGGAAATACGGCAGATCGGGGAACCGCTCGCTCATGGCACGGCGTTCCACCTCCTGATCCTCCACGAGGTTATTCCATGCGCCCTTTTCGCCGAAATATCCCAGACCGCCTTCATTCATTTCGGCAGTGGAGCCATGGCCGAGATGGTCAATGCCGCAGACGGCATAGCCTGCGTCGGTCAGGTACTGTGCCATCTCCTCATATCGCAGGATATACTCGCACATACCGTGGCAGATCTGCACTACGGCACGCGGCTCGCCCTCCGGCAGGAACAGAAAGCCCGCGAGCTTGCTGCTGCCGTCGCTGGAGTTCAGGGTAAAGGTTTCCTTTCTCATGTCTCAATGCTCCTCCTTAGCTTTATGTCGCTTAAACCAGTGCGCGGTCTACGGCAGTAACCTCCTGCATTTCACCGGCGGCATCTACCGTGTAAAAGGTCAGATACTCAAAGCGTGTCCACAGACGGGGCAGCAGGTCGCTGTCTCCGCCGGGCATACCGGTCACCACATAGTGGGGCAGCTCCTCGGCTAAGGTCTGTATCAGACTGCGCTCAGGATCCTCGCTGTAATGCACCGCCATGCGGGCGCCTGCATCACGGCTGGTCTGGTACAGGTGCTCTATGGCAGCGGGGTCGGGTATGCTGCCAAACCGTGCAATATTCTGCACCTCCAATACGCACCCGTAGGCATCGGCAAGGCGGCGCCCTGCCATGATCAAACGGTCACAGCTTAACTGGTCCGTCACCAGCACCAGCACGGTGGGATACAGCTTTTGCGGCTTGCGGGAAGTCATCAACGGCGTCAACGCTCCTTTTTATTCACCCTCCCCCGATAAGCACCCAAGCACCTTTTCTGCGGGCGTGTCCCCTCCAAAGCGCTGCGGACTTTTTCACAGCAAAAGTCATTTGTGTCCTTACCGGGCGAAGCTGTTTCTCTATATATTGATTATAACAAATCTGACCGAAAAAAGAAACGAAAGCGCAAAATCTTCACGAAATGTTTTCAAATTTTGTTTGGCATCGCCGTCTGCCCGTCGTAAAGTCCTGGGGGACAGACCACCAGCAGCGTCCAAAGCCGAAATTTCGATAAAAAGTTGACGAACGCCGTAAAAAGGGGTATCATAAATAAAAGCGGCGTAAAGAAAACACCCTTTGCACCGAGAGTATTATGAGGTGAGCGAGCATGAATGAAAAAACAGTTTCCATATCGGTAATCCGGCGTCTGCCGCGGTATTACCGCTATCTGGGAATGCTGCTTCACAGCGGTGTTACCCGCATTTCCTCCAAGGAATTGGCAGCGCAGATGAAAGTCACCGCCAGTCAGATCCGTCAGGATCTGAACTGCTTCGGCGGGTTTGGTCAGCAGGGCTACGGCTACAATG
>USBC01000098.1 GCA_900552845.1 uncultured Oscillospiraceae bacterium
TCTGCACACCACCTTACATCATCTTTATATTTATTATTATAGACTACATATCTATTATTGTCAATAAATAAAGACATTAAATACGGTCGCTGCCTGCGATTATCTCATGCTTCATTGTGTGCTGACCATCTTATGTGTCATTTCAGTTTGATGGTGATTAACTCCCGGCTTTAGCCGCAGCGGGTGTCAAGCTCCCGTTGCCGTGTCAGAATTGTTTGACAGATACGGTCTGCGATAAATCCGCGATCACGCTGCGCATAATAGCTCAACGGTTCCTCCAGCTCACGGGACAGCGCTTCTTCCGTGAATTTCGGCATGTGAAGCTGCGGGCCGAACAGGTTCCGCGCATGGATCACTTGGCGGTTAAAGGTTGTGGTGAACGGCCGTGCTTTTGCAGAACGGATCAGCGCAGCGGGCTCTATGTCCATCGGCGCCATCTGCACATTGGAGAGAAGACCGGCACCGTTATCAAAGATGGGGCAATAGTCAAATCGATCGTTCTTCTCCAGCACGGCGATATTATTTAAATGCCGATCATCATTCAGAAACAGGGCATCCACCTCAAAGAGCAGCGTCAGATACTGCGGAAACAGCTCAAGACCGGTGAGCGTTGCTGTTTCCTCGGCGAGATATGCGATCCGTTTTTTATCACTGGACAGATGCGGCAGGACGTCCTTCAATGGGCGGCCTTCTCTCCTGAAAAGGTGGGACAGCGTGATGATAGCTTCCCCCGGCTGAAGGAAATCGGCGCTGGAGCATCGAGAGTGAAATCCTTGTTTACGAGAGAATTGCCAGAAAGCTTTCTTATAACAGTCATGGCGACGTCAGAGATCACAATATCGTTGGTCCTGCTCTTTATAACGCTGGTGTATGCAGGCCATAATGCACTTCTGATGCTTTGCTTCAGGCGTATTGGAATTCCTTGTATGCTCTGCCGTAGGACGGGCCGATGGCACGGCCTTAGCCCGGGACCATACTCAGCGGCAGAAATGTACGCTGTTTAAGTACCCGGGAATCCCCTGGATTTATCCATGGGGAGTGTCAAGCACAGCTATATGCTTTGGAGATTTTTCAAAAATATCTCAAAACCATTTGGCAGAATGGGGTGACGGTCTCACGATCTGGGCGTGTTGACTCCGATAGAAAAGCACGAGCTCGGTCTCACTGCATAAAAAGCGGCCAGCAGCGCACAGCTGCTGACCGAAAAAACTTTATGTTTTTTACTGTCCTCTTGACTGGGAGCGGTTTGTATCAATGTCCGCAGGGGTAATAAAATGCAAGGAGAACCGTAATGCTTTATTTATGCACGCTCTTAAATTCCTGTACTGTCTGCCGAATTGCCCGTTCCACAGGAATTCGCTCTATGCTGGAGGCGCCGATGAAGCCCACCGCACAGGTCTTGCGGAATACCTGTTCAAAGTCCTTCGCACTTTCGATGGCGCCGCCGTGACACAGGGGAATGACCTCCGGATTGACCTCCAAGCCTGCCGTAAGCACCCGCTGTACCTTTTCGATAGCCTCCTCCAGCGTACAGGCGCAGCCTGCGCCGATATCTCCACCGGAGGTCAGCCCCGCATGCGCCGCAATAATATCTGCGCCTGCGGCCGCCATGGTGCGTGCATCTTCCTCGGTGTAAACATATCCGATGGTCAAAAAGCCCTTTTCATGTGCCAATTGCAGCATAGCGGCTTCTCTTTCGTATCCCAGGCCGACACTTTCAATCTCCTCGCGGAATTTGCCGGTAAACTTGCCCACCGTAGGGTAGTTGATGATCCCGGAAAATCCGATCTCCGCCAGCTCATCCAAAAAACGATCCATATCACGGGTGGGGTCTATCCCGAACACGCCGGCTGCTACCGGCATTTTATGCGCCACCGGCAGGATCAGATCCCGTCCCATTTCGTACACAATTCGGTTCGCATCACCTACCGGCAGATTGCCGATAATGGAGCTGTGCCCATTGATGCGGAAGTAACCGGAATTGTACACCACCGCCATATCAGTGCCGGCGCTTTCCAGCACCCTGCCTACGATGCCAGCGCCCGCCCCGCTGATGATAACAGGAACGCCCGTTTTTATCTCGGCCCGCATTTTATTCAGCGTCTCCTCACGGGAAACTCTGCATTGCACCTGTTTCATATTTTTATGCCCTTTCTCTATTTATCCGTGAATGACCGACTGCCAGTTGACCATCGACATCAGCTGCTTGACAAGCAGCTCCGCAAACTCCTTATCGTTGATATGATGGTCACTGCAGATTACCGGGACATTCTCCGGCATACTGCTGACCAGCTCGTAGGTAAAGGCAGCATCGATCTTCGGGTCGTAAAATACATTCCCGGCCTTGTCCACCTCACTGAAGCCGCGTGTCGGAACGATGACCTTGGTATTTCCTTTGCTGTCCTTCAGACGGTCGGCAAAGAGCCTTGCTAACTGCTTTACCTCTTTTTCATTGGCACGCAGCTTCAGCAGACTGCTGTTATTATGATAATACTTGATGTGATCTTTCTGCTCCGGCTTCAGGTGCTCCTCAGGGCCGATATTGATCATATCCGTCGCACCCGGCACCACAATATAGGGAATCCCTTTTTTGACGGCGGTACGCAGTCGCTGCGGTCCCACCACATAGGCACCGCCGGCGATCTCATCAATGAGCTCGGTGGTGGTGATATCCAGCACTCCGCAGAAGAAATCCTCCTCAATCATCTTTTCCATGATCTTTCCGCCGGAAACACCGCGCGCATGGAAAATCAGTATTTCGTAGCCCATCTCCTCCAGTAGCTCTCGGCACCGCTGTACGCAGGGTGTCGTTACCCCAAAACAGGTGATTGCGATGCTCTTTTTCCCGTCTTTCGCCAGCTTTGGCATCCGTGCCATGCAGTCGATGATACGGGCGGCCTCGGTAAGGATATGAACGCTCATGAAATTGAGGCTTTGAACATCCACCACCGAGTTAATGAGCAGAATGTCCTGTCCCTGCACATAGGGCAGGGTATTGCCGCTTGCCATGGTCCCCACTACAACCTTGGGAATCCCCAAAGGGAGCTGCTGCATGGCGCCCGTGGCAATGGTGGTGCCTCCGCTGCCACCCAGCGAAATGATCCCGTCCAGCCTGCCCTCCCGCAGCAGGCGGCGGGTCAGCGTGGTAAGTCCGGTAATCATGTATTTGCTTGCTTCGCTGCGCAGCAGTGTCTGCTGTATGGTGGAAAAGGGAACCGAGGCTGCCTCTGCCACCTGCTCCTGCGTATAATCAATGGGGTAGCCCTTTTCGGTTTCACGCAGCGCCACATCGATGATGTAGGCACGGTTGCCGCAGGCCTCTATCTGCCGCTTCAGGTACATTGCTTCTTCCCCTTTGGTGTCCATTGTCGCACAGATATAGATATTTTTCGGCTGTTTCTCGCTCATGTCGTCACTTCCTTTGCTGTTTCCTTTTTACGGCGGGCAAGGTGCAGGATCACCACTGCCACGGTCAGCGCCAGCCCTGCGAAGTCCAGTATCTCGATGGGGATGATGCAGCCAATGCAAGCCAGTCCGGAAAGGATCCGCTCGGACACAGACAGCTTGATGAGGAAGAAGTTTTCACAGGCAATGATAAAGGTGAACAGGAACACCAGCACCATCAGCGTTGCCCATGCCCAGCTGCCTACCGTTCCCAACCCAAACAGAATGGCAGGGCGGAACAGGAACATAAAGGGCAGCACAAATCCTGCAATTGCCAACCGCAGCGATATCCAACAGGTCTTCATAAAGTCCGCCTTTGCCATGCCGCTTGCCACCAGGCAGCCGATGGCCACCGGCGGGGTCAGGGCGCTCATTTCGCCATAATAGAACACGAAGAAGTGCGCAGCAAGAAGCGGGACGCCAAAGGTGGTAAGCGCCGGTGCACCCAGCAGTGCGCACAAAACATAGGCAGGGGCGGCGGGCATTCCCATCCCGAAGATCAGGCAGCTGATCGCTACGAAAATACCCAGCAGGAACAGGTTATGCCCTGCCGATGCGGTAACAAACTGTGAGATCTTGGAGGGCAGGCCGGTTGCGGTCAGGATCTGCACCACAACACCCATGACGCCCAGCACCACGGAGATGGAGGCGCAGGTTTTTGCACCCTCTTGGAAGCCCTTGATCACCTTGGTAATGAAATTCTTGAGCGATTGCAAAATCGGCATACCGCGCTTAAACTGCTTTACCAAGCCCACCACCATCATGGTGATGATGGCAAAGAACAGGGAAAGCTGTGCCGAATAATTCTTAATGAGGAAAATAACCAGCACGACCAACGGAATAATATAAACAAGGAACTCGCCGATGGCTTCCTTGAACTTGGGCAGGGTGTCATCTACGACCTTTTCATCGCCCAGCTTAATCGCCTTGATGTAGACCGAAAGGGAGATGCCGAGATAGTACAGCAGCGCGGGCGTAATCCCCAGCACCACAATGGTGATGTAAGGGGTATTGGTCCAGCTGGCAATGATAAATGCGGCTGCATTCATAACGGGTGGCAGAATGGCGCCGCCGGTGGAGGCAGATGCCTCACACGCCGCTGCGAATTCCGGTGGGTAGCCGCGCTTTTTCATGAGTGGAATGGAGATGGAGCCGGTCATGGAGATATTCGCCGCTACGCTGCCCGTTACCGAGCCGATAAGCCCCGAGGAGATGACTGCGACCTGCGCACCGCCGGAGCGCACCTTACCGCTGGCGCTCATTGCCACATTCATGATGCTTTGCAGCGCACCGAAGGCGCTCATCATACCCGCAAACAGCGAGAACAGGATAATGGTATTGGCGGTAATCTGCCCCAGCATGCCGAATACGCCGGTGAAGTTGGTGGTGGAGTAGGTGATCAGGCGCTTGATACTGAGCCCACCATGCCACAAAAAGCCCGGCAGATGCGGCCCGAAGTAGCCGTAAGCCAGCATGACGACCACGATGATAGGAATGACCTTACCCCACGCCATATAGGTGGCAATGAGAAATACCAGCAGATAAATAGCGCCAGAGACGATCTGTCCCGTGGTGTAGTTGCCCATTGCCTCCAGGTACTGGTCGTGGTGGGCATAAATGAATATGGTATCTGCCAGTATTGCAACTGCGCAGATCACGCACAGAATATTTTTGAACTTGCTTTTGGTATTGGCTGCCGGTATGCGCAGTGTCGTTAAAAACAAAATCAAAAAGCAGCCTAAAAAGTGGATCATGATATGCCGGTAAGAGCTGACGATAGTAAGTCTTGCCGCCAAGAAGTGATAGATACCCAGTGCCGCCGCTATCACGGCGATGAGCGTATCTATGGTCTTCACCAGACAGCTTTTCCCTCCAATGGTGCTTTCCATGGCTTACCTCCCCTTATAGTTCTATTGCGTTCTTCAAGTCTATGAATTGTCCCTGCCCCGAGATCAGAGCAGGGACATGGCTGTTTTTCGCGGCTTTATTCGCCGTATACGGTGAAGGTGTCGTCCCACAAGCCGGCTTCCTTCAGGGCCCGTGCGGCACCCGGGTGGAACGGGATGGAGGGAACGCACACGCTGGTGAGATAGTCCTTGAGCACCTTGAGGTCCTGGGAGATATTGCCCAGTGCATCAATGTTATCGATACAGGTCTTTACAAAGGTATAAACGGCTTCCTCGCTGACATTGGCACCGAAAACGCACACGCCGGAATTACGGGCGGCATAACGCACTTCTCCCTCCGGGATAGAGGCATCGTTGGCGTTGGTCATTGCCTGATAGGCAATACCGTCATTGGCGGCGTGCAGCTTCTCGCCTACCTCCTCACTCATCGGCAGGATGACGAGATCACGGGTGGTGCACAGCTCAATGATGCCGGAAGCGGGAATCCCGTTGGACCAGCTGCCGCATGCGGCATCCACACGACCGTCCTTCAGCGCCTCCCATGCATCGCTCCAACCAAAGTACTCGATGTTGACCTTGCCGGTCAGCCCGTAGCAGTCAAACAGGATCTTCATGACCTCGGCGGAGGCGGAGCCCTGCTGCGGGAACGCTACGGTTTTGCCCTCCAGCTCCTCGTAGGAGGTGATGCCCTTATCAGCAGTGGTGATGATGGGCAGCATCCAGGAGACAAAGCCGAATGCCTGGCACATGGATTCCATGGGAATGGAGGAGGTAAAGGGCGCCTCACCGTTCAGTGCCTGAATGAGATTGATAGTGCCGGCATAACCGCCCTCCAGCTCGCCGCTGTTGATGAGATTGATGATCTCCACAGCGCCGGTGGTCACAACGGTCGAGGTCTTCATATCGGTTTTCTGGTTCACTATGGCCGACATCGCCTCTAGTGCGGTATTGGCGGTTCCGCCTACGGCATCGGTACCGAGGCGCAGCACATACCCTTTGGTTGGGGAATCGTTATTATCGTTTTGAGTTTTGTTATCACCGCAGCCCACCAGAACGGTACACAGCATCATGATGGCCAGCAGCAGTGCTATGGTCTTTTTCATTCTCTGTTCCTCCTTCACATGTTCTTTTTGTTTGGGTTGTTTTACGGATCCGTTCTTGCAACTTCATGTTAGTGGGCATTGGGCAGAAAATCAAGCACTTTTTGTCATGTTGCACAAACTTCCGCTTTATCAATATATAAAACGACACATTTTACCCCATTTTAACGAAAGATTTTTCAATCTATTCGTCATTTTCGCCAACTATTTCGGCTTTCATTGTGCAGGATTTTTCTGGTTTTTCACCCCTTCAAAATATCCCCAGTCCCCGCACCCTTCCCGCCGTCGATC
>USBC01000099.1 GCA_900552845.1 uncultured Oscillospiraceae bacterium
ACCGCGACGAGAAGCCTCCCAGCAGACGGTGCAGCACGGCGGGAAGTCCCTGCTCACGGATCTCGCTCATGCGGTAAAGGTGGACGCCCTGCTCGGCAATGATTTTCTCCTCGGCGGGGTCGATATCCCGCGCGAAGAAGATGTGGACATTTTCCGGACGCAGGGCGGTCAGCCCGCCGCAGACCGAGGAAAGCTCCTGCCCGCAAAGCCCCAGCAGCGCCGCAATGGGCATGCCGTGGATATTGCCGGAAAGGGAGGTCTCCTCGGTATTGATATCGGTGTGAGCGTCCACCCATACCAGCGAAAGCTCCTCCGGAGAGTAATGCTGCGCAGTGCCGGCAACGGTGCCCAGTCCCAGCGCATGGTCACCGCCGAGGGTGACAGGAAACGTCCCCTCTCCCTGCGCGGCGGAAACGGCGTCTCTTGTGGCACAGCAGGCGGTGATGACCTCCTGCAGGTAGTGAGGCGAAGGCTCCTCCTCCCGGCGGGCGGTGAGGGGTGCAAAAGCCGCATCTGCCGTCGCAGCGATACTGTTTTGGTTGAGGAAGGAAAGAAGTCCGTTCTCACCGGTGGCGAGCGCCGCACCGCCCATGGCACAGCCGGTGGTGCCGCAGCCCAGTTCCAACGGGGCTGCAATAAGAGAAAACCGCATAGCGGATACCTGCCTTTCAGGGTGATGGTACCCTCACTTAACAAGGACATACGCCTGCTAAGCAAAGGTAATATAAGTGTATGATGGGGCAAAATAACCCAAATTAAACCGTATTCTATTGTACCACAGAGGCGAGGGAGAAACAACCGCAATTATGTGAACATTTATTGCACCTCCGCTTGGCAGGTGCCCACATGCTTTCCGACGGAGAAAATCAGCGCTGGCTGCGTTGCCGAGCCTTGCCAGACACAAAGTATGCCTGCGGCTCGCCGCCTTGCCATCACCTGATTTTCCCTCGCCGCAAAGTCCTGCGGAGTTTATAAAAACTTTCGGCAAAAGTTTTTATAAACCATATGTTCCCCTACCAGCGGAGGTGCGGCGTTCTGGGGGAGAATAATGATAAAATCAAATCAAAGCGTCAGCCGTTTTCACAGATTGTTCAAGAAAGCATCAAATAGAATTTGTTGACTGAAACGGCAAGATGCGATATGATAAAATAGAATAAAAATAGGCGGATAGCGCCTGAACCCCAAGAAAAGAGGAACACCTTATGCTGATCTCCCCCTCGATGCTTTCGGCGGACTTTGCCTACCTGAAAGAGGAACTGGACCGCACGGAAAAGGGCGGCGCCGACTGGCTGCACATTGATGTGATGGACGGACATTTTGTGCCGAATATTTCCTTCGGTATGCCGGTCATCAAGTGCATTCGTCCGGTATGCGGTTTGTTTTTTGATGTGCATATTATGATAAGTCAGCCGCAAAAGTACATTGCAGACCTGAAAAAGAGCGGCGCCGATCTGGTGACGTTTCATCTGGAGGCGGAAGGAGACCCTGCCGAGACCATTCGCATGATCCATGCCGAAGGCATGAAGGCGGGGATCTCGGTAAAGCCCAAAACGCCGGTGGAGGCACTGGAACCGTATCTTGATGATGTGGAGCTGGTGCTGGTGATGACGGTGGAGCCGGGCTTCGGCGGACAGAGCTTTATGGAGGACATGATGCCGAAGCTGCGCTGGCTGCGGGAGCGCTGCCGTCCCGATACCGTTTTGCAGGTTGACGGCGGCATTAACCGCAGAACGATCGCTGTGGCGGCGGCAGCGGGCGCCGACTGCTTTGTAGCGGGCAGCGCCGTATTCGGCAAGGAGGACTACGGCACCGAGATCGCCGCACTGCGGGAGCTTGCGGAAAACGCCGGGTAAATCAGAACAGGAAAACTCCCGAAAAATAAGGAGATAAGCCATGCAACTGACCGATAAAATATTCAAAGGGCTGTACCGGCGCGGGGTGATGCTGGAGCAGATGAAGGAACCGGCGCTCAGCCGCACCGTCAAGCAGATGGAGTCGGTGGAGCCGTGTGAAAACCCGCGTGATATTGATGCGCTTTCGCCGGAGGAGATCCTGCGGGCAGCAGAGGAAGCGGATATTGTAGATGAAACCGACGGACGCCCGCTGGCGGAAAAGCTGCGGGAAGCCGCAGGCAGCGGCACCATGCTGCTCATAGATGCCATCGATGACGAGCCGTATGTCAGCAGCCAGATGGGCCCCATGCTGGCGCTGCGCGACCAGTGTGCAGCAGGCATTAAGCTGGCGGCAAAGGTGCTGGGTGCCGCCAACAGTGCCGTGCTGGTATACAAGCATATCAGCGACAGCGAGGTTGCCATTCCCCGCAGCATCGGCGGGATTCCCATTAAGAGGGTCGGCGGCAAGTACCCGGCGCAGCACCACATTGAGGAGGAGCTGGAGGAGCAGTACAAGGACGAAAACGGCTGGCTGCTGCTGGGTGCCTGCGCCATGATCCACCTGTACCGCGCCGCTGCCGAGGGCCGCCCGCAGACGACGACCTTTGTAACGGTGGCGGGCAACTGCATCGGCTTTCCGCGCAATGTGGAGGCACCGCTGGGCGCACCGGTCTGGGAGCTGATTAAGCTGTGCGGCTTGACCGAGCGCCCGAACCGTGTGATTCTGGGCGGACCCCTGACTGGGGAAGCCACTGAGGATTTGCGGGGGAGAAAGGTTGAGCTGCGTACCGCCGCCGTGCTGGCGATACGCAGCAGCAAGCATGAATACAGCTACCCCTGCATCGGGTGCGGACGGTGCACCGCCGTGTGCCCGCAGGGGCTGAACCCCATGCGCATTTTGCAGGAGCTGCGCCGCAGCAACTACCGCGCAGTGGAGGAGATGGGGATTGAGGACTGCACCCAATGTATGTGCTGCAGCTATATTTGTCCATCCCGACAGTCGGTGGCAGGGGAGATCCTGCTGTATCGTCAGGCATTGAAAGGGGGCGAGGAGCAGTGATCCGTCAGACTTCCCAAATGGCGCCGTATATTAAGCACCCCACCACGACCAGGGGGATCATGCTTGATGTGATGCTATGCATGGCGGCGCTGTATCTCATTGCAACATTCTACTACGGCTGGCGTGCCATCATGCTGGAGGTGATCTCCATGGCGGTGTGCATGCTGTGCGAGTGGCTGGGCAGCCTGATGCGGCTGGAACGCCATAATACCCATGATCTCTCGGCGCTGGTGACGGGAATGATGATTCCCTTGATGCTGCCTGCCTCTATTCCGTATTATATTGTCATAATTGCCGATGTATTTGCCATTCTGCTGGTGAAATACGCCTTTGGGGGCACCGGCTACAATCTCTTTAATCCTGCGGCAGGCGGACTTCTGTTTGTTACGCTGTGCTTTCCGCAGCTGGTATTTGCCTATCCTGCCACTTTTTCCAATCCTGAGATATTCGGGACGGTGACGGGGCGACTGACCAATTCCATTGCCTACGTGCTCAGTGTGGGCAGCACTCCCTCTACCGATTTGACCAGCGTGATGCTGGGGCTGCACCCCGGCCCGATGGGCACCCTGAACGGGCTGGTGCTGCTGGCATGTATGCTGTATCTGGCGGCACGCGGCAGTATCCGGCTGTGGCAGCCGCTGATCACACTGGGGGTCGTGGCGGTGTTCGCTGCGTTTTTCCCCCGTGCAGCCTATTCCTCGCTTGCCTCCATGTACTATGAGGTATTCGGAACTACGGCGCTGTTCGGCACTGTTTTCATGCTTTCGGAGCCGGTGACGGGCGCAACCCGGGAGGAGGGACGCCTGCTCTCCGGCATCGTGGCGGGACTTTTGCTGGTGGTATATAACTACTTTGGCGCCTATCAGCAGAGCATTCTGTTTGTGGTGCTGCTGATGAATGTCATCAATCATTTTATTGATACCGTGACCGAAAAGAAAATGCAGAAGGAAAGGAGGGCGCGCTATGCCAAACGAAAAGCTGCAGCAGAATGACGAGCGGGAGGCAGAGGAGCTGTTGAGCCGTCCGCAGCCGCAGCAGGAGCAGGAGGAAGAACGCCGCCTGTTGCTGCCCTCGCGCTGGAGCCGTCGGGTGCAAAAAAACAATGCCCGTGCGCAGGCGCGCCGCCGGCTTGCCGAAAAAACCAGCGAGGATCATGCCTATCTGATGCTGGGCGCGGTGCCCTTTTGGGCAGTGGGTGCTACCTCCCTGCAAAACGCGCTGATCCTGTGCGCGGTTCTGGTGGTGCTGATGCTGCCCTGTTCCGGCCTGCATTTGATTTTGCGCCGGAAGCTGAATCTGGCGGAATGGTTGGCGCTGCCGCTGACTGTGCTGGTTGCCGCAATGCTGGCGGCAACGTGCTGTGTGGGACTGGTGCTGTATTGGCCCGGCGCCTTTGATTCGCTCGGTATTTATCTGTTCCTGCTGGTGGCGGCGCCCGTGCTGCTGCAGGCAGACAGCTACACGGCTGTGGATAATATGCGGGAATTCTGGGGGCGCACCCTGCGCTTTCTGCGTGATTTCTGTATCATCATTTTGATCAGCGGCGCACTGCGGGAGCTTTTGCGCCACAATACGCTGTTGGGGCTGCCGGTGGCGATGAGCTTCCGTACTGAAGCGGCGGAGCAGCCGTTCTTCGGGCTGATCCTCTCCGGCTTTCTGCTGGCGGTGCTGCGTGCCGTAGAAGCGGCGCTGCGCCGTGCCATTGCCCGACGCAGACAGGCGGAGACCTTGGGAAAGGGGGCTGAGGCATGAACCTTGCGTTGAATTTACTGGGTCTGCTGCTGACGGCGGCACTGGTGGAAAATCCTTTTTACACCCGCTGCTTTATGGCGGAAACGGTAGACGCCCAGCTGAACGAGCGGCGAGACGTGATGCTGCGCAGCGTGATCGCTGCGGGAATGAGTCTGCCTGCGGCGGTTGCCGGTTGGCTGGGGCGGCTGATTTTTACCGGCTACACCGATATCCCCACTTATTTAAGCACGCCGGCGGGGATCCTACTGTATATCGTATTGTTTTTGCTGGTGTGCGTCATTCTGTTTCGGGTAACCAAAGGCAACCGTCCGACCGAGGACTTTATGCACGCCTTTACACGGGATTGCTTTTCTTTTTTACCGGTGGGCGTACTACTGCTATGCTGCCTGAATAATTACCGCTGGTATGAATGCGTGGTATTCGGTTTGGGCAGCGGTCTGGGCTATCTGCTGGCGGTGCGGCTGCATATTATCTTTGCCGACCGGCTGAAATATACCCGCCTGCCCTTTTTCCTGCGCGGACTGCCGATCCGGCTGATCGGAGCGGGAATGATCTCCATGGCACTGTTCGGGTTGCTGGGACATTCGCTGGCAACATAAACGGCTTAATGATCCGGGGGAGTAGAAGAGATGAAGGAATACAAAGTAAGGCGCTACGGGCGTGACCGGCGGCGCCAGAAAAAGGCTGCCGCCGCCAAAACGGCGCTGATGGTGCTATTGATTGCGGGCGCCTGCGTTGCCGGGTGGTTTTTGTATGATCCCGTCAGTGCGTGGCTGACCGAAAAATCCATCGAGCGGCAGGAGCGCCGTGCCGAGGAGGAACGGTTGCGCCAAGAGGAGCAGAACCAGAACCAGCAGGGGAGCGAGCAGGACGACCCGAATACTCCAGCCCCCGAGCAGCCGGCGCTGTCGGAAAGCTGTGCTGTGCTGGATACGGCGGTGCTGTATGATATGACGGCACTGGAAAACCGTCTTGCGGCAATGGCTGCGCAGGGCTATACCGGCGCAGTATTCACCCTGAAGAACTCGGACGGTCAGGTGCTGTATGGAAGCGAACTGGACGATGTGACCGGCAATACGGCTCAGACAGCCCAACGGTATGATCTGGCAGCGGTTACTGCCAAAATAAAGGCAGCGGGGCTGACCCCGGTGGGACGGCTATGGGCATTTGATGACCACACCGCCGGACGAAAGATGCCGGAGGCAATGGTAAAGTACAACTACACCGAGACCAATTGGATCCACAATGACAAGGAGGCCGGCGGACACAGCTGGCTGAACCCGGTCAGCGAACGGGCGCAGGGATATATCCTCAGCCTGCTGGAGGAAGCCGCCGCCAACGGTCTGGAGGCGATCATTCTAGATGGGTTGCAGTTCCCGACGGGGTATTCGCTGAACCTTGCTACCTATGCCGAAAAGGGCGTGACGGTGGATAAATCGGCGGTGCTGGCGGAGTTTTCCGCCAAAGCCGGAGCTGCCATGCAGGAAAAGAATGTGAGACTGTGGACGGCGCTGTGGCTGGGAGACCTTTCCGGCGAGAGCGTGCGGCTGGGCGGAAACCCGCAGCACATTATGGCAGCGGCGGAACGCTGTCTTATCAAGGCGGAGCCGGAGCAGTTCGCGACCCGCAAGGCGCCTTTGGAGGAGAGCATCTATACTGTGATGCACCCGTGGTGGTCGTCCCTTGCCAAAAAGCTGCCGGACGGTGTGACGCTGGCAGCGGAGGTGCAGTCCTATGCTCCTGATGCAGACCTGTGGCAAGGCAGCGGCTGGGGCGAGACTCAACTGGCAGAGCAGATCCGTGCGGCACGGGAAGCCGGTGCGGTGAGCATTCTGGCGGTGGAAGAAAAGTAACGGAAAATCAAAGCAAGCCGTTCGGCTCCATAGGAGCGGGGCGGCTTGCTTTTTGTACAGCATTGCCGTACGGAACGGGGCGCCCGCAGGGCAGACCGCCGCAGGCGGTCTCGGCGGCGAAGCCGCCCGTTTCGGCGAAGCCGACACGCCCTGCGGGCGCCAGCCCGACTCTCTGCC
>USBC01000100.1 GCA_900552845.1 uncultured Oscillospiraceae bacterium
GAAGGTACATATCGAGTACGACCTTGTGGGCTACATTCCCGTGGATGAGCTGCTAAAAGCGGAACAGGCATGACCGAGATCATGCCTGTTCCACGAAATTTGATTTTACTGTCTTACCAGCAGGGAGCTTCGGCTCCTTTTTTATTTGGTGCGGAAGATGGGACTTGAACCCACACGTCATGGACACACGCACCTCAAACGTGCCTGTCTGCCTATTCCAGCACTTCCGCATAACGCTTTATCATTATACCATCTGCTGCGCTTTTGTCAAGACTGTTTCTCGTCAAACTCCACCAAAAATTCTCGTTTTGTCTTTTGTGAAGCTGATCACCTCTTTCTTGCTTTTTTGACAGAAGAAAAGCGCAACCGGTTTTTGTCGATTGCGCTCTGTTGATTTCTTTTTTATGGATTTGCGCTTGTGTTCGGCGAAGTATTGTCAACGATCTCCCATTTTCCGGTTTTTTCATCTCGCGTCAAATAGAAATCCTGTTCCGTATAGCCATCGTCCATAAAGGTTTTTGTATGGTCGTATTCGATATAGTATTTCGCCCGGACTACCACAAAATGCTCCGCCAGATATTCTGCCGTCCAGCCTTTTTCTTTTGCAAGGTCGCTGCCGGAGTACCTCTTGATCATGCGTTCCGTTTCGCTTTCGTTTACCTCAATTTCATCTACACGCACACAAATTGTATACTCTTTATCGGCTTGACCCTCGATTGCGCTTTGAACCGTCCGGATCGGATCGGCAGACGGCGTTTGAAGCCACCGGTCAAATAGTCCAAGCTCATATGCCTTAAAGCCGCAAAAAGCCAATACCGTAATAGCGGCAGCAATCAATACGGCCATTCTTTTTGGACTTGTTTTGGATTGGTGCGATTTCTCATAGAACATCGCTTCATCAATATATCTGTCGTTCAGCTCGCTCATGGCATCAGAAAACTTCTTTGCATTCATACAAGCACCCCTCTTTCGATCAGATATTTCCGCAAATCTCCGCGAATACGGGTCAGCCGGACGGAAATATTCTTCTCCGTAAGCCCCACCAATTCGGCTATGTCCTTGCAGCGATCAGAAAACCAGTAGCGGCGTACAAAGATGACACGGTTCTCGACGGTCAGCGTATCCAAAAAGCCTTCAATGGTACGGGCTAATTCTTTGGCTTCCATCTCGGCTTCTACTGTGTTGGGGGCGGCTATGCAGGCTTCGATTTCCTCCATAGCTACTGTGTAACGGCTGCTTCGCTTGGCAGACTCGCTCCTGTAATAGGCGTTCAGGGAAATGTTCCGGACAATTTTACAGACATAGGTCAGCAGCGGGTTCGGCTTCGCCGGCGGGATTGCATTCCATGCGCCTAAGTAAGCGTCATTGACACATTCCTCCGCGTCCTGTCTGTTGCTCATAATGTTGTATGACAGCTTGCGGCACACTTTCCCGTATTTTATATCCAGCTCCCGAATGCCTTGCTCTGAACGTGCAAAAAACAGTTCAATGATCTTTTCGTCTGTTATCATTACACTGCCTCCTTTCCGGCTTCACCTATATACTACGGTTTTAGCGATAAATACTACATGAGCTTCCGTCTTTTTTCCGGAAAATGCAGCAGACTTTTGCAAACGCCTCTGCCTGCCCGTTTGCGCTGCCCCTTACTGCGCGGTACAGCGCAAAACAAGGCGGAGCCGAAAGCCGCAGGTGAAGGTGCGGGACGGGAAATGCAGGCGGCAACGGAGAAAATGTAACAAAGCCTGCGGCAGTTCATGCTCTCCATATAAAGCAAAGCACGGTGCAGCCACTCTCCAGCGACTGCACCGTATCTGCATAAGCACCTTGTTATTCGCCCGCAGCGAAAGCATGGGGCTTTTATGTTATTTTCGCTTACGCCTCGTCCTCGTCCACCTCAGCAGTCAGGTTCACCTGTCCCAGCTTCTTGGGGGCTGCGGCAGCGCGTCCCAGCAGCTTATCGGCATTTGCCATCACCTTGGCGGCGATCTCCTCCGCCAGCTCCGGGTTCTGTCGCAGATATTCCTTGGCATTGTCGCGGCCCTGCCCCAGACGGACATCGCCGTAATTGAACCATGCGCCGGATTTTTGGACAATATCCAGCTTACTGCCGAGATCAAGGATCTCGCCGAGGCGGGAAACACCCTGACCGTACATGATATCAAACTCCGCCTCCTTAAAGGGCGGGGCAACCTTATTTTTGACCACCTTGACCCGCACGCGGTTGCCGATGACCTCGCCGCCGGATTTGAGCTGCTCGGTGCGCCGAACGTCCAGCCGGACGGAGGAATAGAATTTGAGGGCGCGGCCACCGGGAGTGGTCTCCGGGTTGCCATACATTACACCGATCTTCTCACGAAGCTGGTTAATGAAGATAACAATCGCATTGCTTTTGCCGATGGCGCCGGTCAGCTTGCGGAGCGCCTGGCTCATCAGTCTGGCTTGCAGACCGACATGGGTATCGCCCATCTCGCCCTCGATCTCCGCCTTGGTAACCATTGCGGCGACCGAGTCCACCACCACCACATCAACGGCGCCGGAGCGAACCAGCGCTTCGCAGATCTCCAGAGCCTGTTCGCCGGTATCGGGCTGGGAAACAAGCAACTGGTCGATATCTACGCCGAGGTTTTTGGCATAGACAGGGTCTAAGGCGTGCTCGACATCAATGAAAACGGCGGAGCCTCCCCGCTTTTGGGCTTCTGCTACAACATGCAGCGCCACGGTGGTTTTACCACTGGATTCCGGTCCGTAGATCTCGACAATTCTGCCGCGGGGCAAACCGCCGATGCCCAGCGCCATATCCAGCGACAGAGAGCCGGTAGGGATCGCCTCGACATTCATGGTGGCATTCTGACCGAGGCGCATCACCGCGCCCTTGCCAAACTGCTTTTCGATCTGACTGATGGCGGTTTCCAACGCTTTCTGCTTATCGCCGGGGGCGGGGGCTGCTTCTTTTGCTTTTTTCTCGATAGCCATGCTGTTTCCCTCCAAAAATGCGTTCTTCTGGGTTTCATTGTACACGGTTTCTTTGCAAAAAGCAAGAGGGGGAGCGAAAATTTGTTCGTGTCTCTTTGGGATTCAGAAGCGGCAAAGGTGCGCTGCCATCGCTGGCAGCGCACCGATAGAAAGCAGAGCTGTCCCGCCCCATTGGGGAAGGGCAGCTAAATACAACTTGAATATCACAGGCTCATCTTTTCCATCATGCGGTCAATCCGGCTGGCAAGGGCAGGAAAGTCGCGCAGTCCGGGGTCATGGGCGGTAAGGTCATCGGCAGCTTCCCGCGCCTTTTGCAGCAGGCGCGCGTCAGCGGCAAGGTCGGCAGCCTTCAGCTCCGGCAGACCGTGCTGGCGTTCTCCGAAGAAATCTCCGGGACCACGCTGCTTCAAGTCCTCCTCGGCGATCTGAAAGCCGTCGTTGGTCGCGCACAGAACACGAAGCCGCTCCTGTGCTTCTGGATTTTTGCTATCGGAAAGAAGGATACAGCAGGACTGCACATCGCCTCTGCCCACCCTGCCTCGCAGCTGATGAAGCTGAGATAAGCCAAAGCGTTCGGCATTTTCTATCATCATTATAACCGCATTGGGGACGTCTACCCCAACCTCCACTACGGTTGTAGCAACCAGCAGCTCGATCTCACCCGACGCAAAATCCTGCATGACCTTTTCCTTTTGTGCTGCAGGCATTTTCCCGTGCAGCAGCCCCACCCGATACTGACTGAAAGCGCCGTCAGCCAATTCCTCGGCATATTTCACAGCTGATTTTAAGCCGGCATCGTCGGGGTTCTCCTCATTTTGCACGGCGGGACAGATGATGTAGCCCTGATAGCCTGCGTCAAGATGCTTGCGGATATAGCCGAAGGCTCGCTCCCGAATAGAGCTGTCAATCAGATAAGTCTTGATGGGGCTGCGTCCGGCGGGCAGCTCATCAATGACCGAGAGATCCAAATCGCCATAGACGATCATGGCAAGGGTGCGCGGAATGGGAGTGGCGGACATCACCAGCACATGGGTATCCAGCCCCTTTTGCCGCAGGGCGGTGCGCTGGTTCACCCCGAAGCGGTGCTGCTCGTCGGTGACGACCAGCCCCAACCGGGCAAAGGCGGTATCGGCGGTAAGCAGCGCATGGGTGCCGATGCATAGGTCGATCTCTCCGGCGGCAAGCTGCTCCTTCAGGGCAGCTTTCTTCTTCGGTGAAACAGAACCGGTCAGCAGCGCCACCCGCATTCCCAAGCGTTCCAGAAGGGGAGCGAGGTTCTTTTCATGCTGCTGCGCTAAAATCTCGGTGGGCGCCATAAGAGCGCTTTGATACCCATTGAGATAAGTAAAATAGCAACAGGCGGCAGCGACTGCTGTTTTTCCGCTGCCCACGTCGCCCTGCACCAGCCGGTTCATGGGGATACCGCTGCACATATCGCTTAGGGCTTCGGCAATGGTGCGCTGCTGGGCGCCGGTCAGCTCGTAGGAAAGAGCATTGTAAAAATCGGTGAGAGGCTGCATCTGCATGGGGGGAATGTGATGCTCCGCCCGGCCCTGCCGCAGTCTGGCAAAGCACAAGGTCAGAGAAAGCAGCTCATCAAAGACCATTCGGTTTCGTCCTGCCTGTACCTGTTCCCAGCCGGTAGGAAAGTGGACGGCGCGTACCGCCCGCTCATAGGGCAGCAGGTCATAGCGGCGGGGCAGCAGCTCCCCCAACGGGTCGGGAATTTCCTTCAGTCGGGCAAGTGCTTCCCGCAGATGGCCGATAACCATTTTGTTGCTCAGCCCCTCGGTAAGCGGGTAGACCGGCAGTAGAGTGCCTGCCTCCTCCAACGGGAAGATCTGTGGATTATCCAAGGATTTTTGGTAAAAGCCACCCGTCAGCGTCCCGTAGAAGATGTATTCGCAGCCCTCGCGCAGTGCGCCGACGGTATATCCGGCATTGAAAAGAGTTATTTGCAGCGAAGCAGCTCCATCAACGGCGGTCAGCTTAAAGATGGAAAGACCGCGCCGGATCCGCTGTTCCCTGCCCTTGGCAGCAAGCAGCGCGCGGACGGCGCATTTCTGTCCGGTCTGGGCTTCCGCCAGCGGAAGAGGACGGATAAGATCGACATAATTGCGCGGAATATGGTAAAGCAGATCCTCCATCGTCTCGATGCCCAGCTTGCTGTACAGGGCGGCGCGGCGCTCCCCTACCCCTTTAAGATAGCGGATACTGGTTTGCAGATCGATCGGCATGGTGCTTCCCCCTTTCTCGGTTCCGGTTTCATTATACCCGCAAACAAGCAAAAAAGAAAGCCCCCACAGGGGGGCAATGCCAGCAGGCAGCGGCTCGCAAAGGCGGATCAGGAAGTGACCCCGAAGCGCCCCGTCCATACCAGAATATTGATGGTAAGCACAAAAAGCAGAATAGCGGTGGCAATAAAAATCAATGTAACACCGAGCTTTTTCAGCCCCTCGGCTTCATCGCCGCGCTTTGCGGCAGTGCGGGCAATGATACCGCCGATCAGCAGAACTCCCAGTCCGATCCAGAAAAGCATAAACGGTCCTCCCGAAAAGTGTAATAACAAAAGTATTATAGCGGACGCAGCGGCAAAATGCAATGCAGCAGCGGAGATTGTTACTGTCCGTTGCGGAGCGGTGGGACAAGGCGGAAATTTGAGGCAAATTTGAACCGTGCAGGGTGATAAAAAGGCTTGACAAGCCCATCGGTCGCCATTATAATATATCTGTTGCCATGCGGCAATATGAACCATTAGCTCAGCCGGCAGAGCATTTGACTTTTAATCAAAGGGCCCGGGGTTCGAATCCCCGATGGTTCACCAAATAAAAAAGACGCCCACGGCGTCTTTTTTATTTGGTGAACCTTCCCCCGATGGGGCTTTATCTGTTTAAAGCGGGAAAACTACTGGATTTTCGGGGCAATGTTCATTATAATAGGGATATATGACTGATAAAGGAGCCTTTTATGACGACCAAGGACTTTCAAAACAGATCGGAGCTTTCGATCTTTCTTTCCTATTTCAAGCCGCATTTGCGGCTCTTTTTGCTGGATATTCTATCTGCTCTGATGATCGCGGTCATTGACCTGATGTTCCCCTTTGTGACCCGCTGGTGCCTTTACACCCTGATTCCGGATAACAACTGGAAAACCTTTTGGACGGTGATGGCGCTGGTGGCTGTGGCGTATGTGTTCCGCTCGGTGTTCACCTATGTCATCGCCTACTGGGGGCACGGCTTCGGCGTTCGGGTCGAAACCGATATCCGGCGTGACCTGTTCCGGCATATGCAGGAGCTGGGCTACGACTTTTATGACCGGAACCGCACCGGACAACTGATGAGCCGCCTGACCAGCGACCTCTTTGACATCACCGAGCTGGCACACCACGGACCGGAGGACATCTTCATTTCCACTCTTACCATTATCGGTGCCCTGATTGTCATGTATTCGATCCAGTGGCGGCTGGCGCTGGTGCTCACCATTATGATCCCCGTTTTTCTATTGGTGGTGTGGAGCCGCCGCCGTGCTATGCGGGACGCCTCCCGGCAGGTAAAGCGCACCATCGCTTCCATCAATGCCGATTTTGAATCCGGCGTAAGCGGCATGAAAACCGCCAAGGCATTCGCCAACGAGGAGATGGAGCTGGAGAAATTTGACCGTGCCAACCACAGCTTTGCAATTCCAAGTACCGCTTTCACAGCGCAATGGGGCTT
>USBC01000101.1 GCA_900552845.1 uncultured Oscillospiraceae bacterium
GTATAGGCGCGGCCGCCCGCCGCTCCCCCCCCCCCCCCCCCCCCCGCCGGGGCCAGCGGTCCCGGGCCCCCCCCCCGCGGGGCGGCGGCGGCGCCGCCGGCGCGGGCTTCGCCCGCGTATCCCCGCAAAGCGGGGATCGCCTGCGGCGCGATCCTCCCCCCTCTGCAAAGCCCCGCCAAAGAATAAAGCCTTTCCCCATGCAAAAAGTCCCTCCCTCGACGGGAAGGACTTCGGGTTGCTTTTCAAGTCTCAGCCCCAGACATTGGGCTGCTGATGGTTGGGATTGTAGGTCACAGCCACGGGTCCCATCTCCTCACCGGGGCGCAGAAGGCGTGCCATCACCACGAACCGCTGGTTATCGGTATTACCGTAGAAGCGGGTGCAGGTGGAAAGGGTCAGCAGCTTATCGCCGGAATTCACATCAACATTGAAGGTGTGGCGGGAGCGGCTCTGCGCACCGGCAATCACGCCGTCAATGTTGCCCTCGGCGTTAATGTACCAGTCCGTGCCCTCGGTGTAGAAGCAGGCAAAGATCACAAACGCCATATCCTCACTGGGGGTAGAATAATAAATGTAGGGGTATTGCTCCGCCCAACTGGTGTAGTGGTAGCTCAGCAGCGATTCAAACATCTGCTGACCGGCATAGTAGGTGGAGGGTGCTGCGTTCCAGCGGCAGTTCTTCCAGTTGTGCCCGTAAATAACATTGTTTCCGGAAATGGTATCGCCGGTGCCGAACTGCGTCGCGGTCTGCGTCCACAGCACGCCGTAGTAGCTCTGGTTGCGATCCAGTCCGCGGTGCAGGTAGTAGTGATCCTCGCTGGAATTCTGCAAAACAGGGTAATTGATATTTGTCCCGGGGATCTTCAGCCATGCCTTGACATCGCTGTTCAGCGACTGGTAATAGCCGATATTGGCAGAGCCGGTATTACCGGTATAAACACTCGCCTTAAAATTGCCGCCGGTTCTAGTGGCGGAAAGCGGCCGTCCGCCGCTGCTCAGCTTACCGCCGCTTGCGGGCAACTCGGTGCTGTCCTTGGTGGAGGTATTGGTGGTTTGGGCGTTCTTCTTTGCCTCCGCCGCAGCCTTTGCCGCAGCAGCCGCTTCCTCCACCGCCTTTTTCAGCGCAGCTTCCGCCTTCTCTGAGGCGGCACTCACATAGGCGGTCAGGTCTGCTTCGGCAGCGGTACGGCTCTCCCGTGTCGCCTGTTCCACGCCCTCCCACTGCTCGGTCTGGCGGGTTTCCGCCGTTGCCAGTACATCGGCAAGGGCGGTTTCGGCACGGGCGGTCACAATACCGTTTACCCCCACGCCGATGACTGCACAAACCGCAACCGTTGCAACTGCCGTAGTCACTCTTCTGCGGCGATATTTTTTAGCCCGACGGGCTTTTGTCTCTTTGGTGCTTTCTGCCATAATGGTCTCCTTTTTTCGGGTCTATTACCTTGTTCCGGCATCTCTGCCGGCGTCTGGTGCCAGTATAGCATACTTTTTCCTCTTTGCAAAGGTCTTTCCTGCATTGGCTGCATTTCCCATAGCCTCTGCCCACCGCAGAGTTCGGGGCGCAGCCCTCGCCGCCCGCAGGGCGGCTTCTGCGGGCTTTGCCCGCAGCGGCGGCTTCGCCGCCGGGGCTGCGCCCCGCATTTCCGCTCTCCGGTTCTCTATCCCGGGCAAAAAAGCACCTGCTTCATCACGGCAGATGCTCTCTTTTTGTTCATATTCCGGTTCCTTAGTATTCCTCCATCGGCTTGCCGTTCATGCCTGCCGCAATCTTTTTCTCGGTATCCTCCAGCATCTCCTGCCGCAGCGCCGTCAGATAGGAGGAAAACGCTGCCTTATCCCACCCATAGGTACGGTTCAGCTCATACTCCTCCGGCACCCACGTCTCCAGCGGCGATTCATTGTGCTGAATGACTGCCTCAAAATTATCGATCGCCTTGTAGAGCCTTGCCTCCACAGTCTCCCGCGCCGCCATCTCCTCATAAAGGGCGTGCATCTCCGCGGCATAAGGCTGCGGCAGCGTTGCCACCCAATCGCGCAGCAGCACTTCCTCGGTCTGCTCATTCGCCTCGGTCTTGCGAAAAGATGGGATATCCCCCGTAAACGCCTCGCCAAGGTCGTGAATCAACAGCATTTTTATCACCTTGTCCATATCTGTCCCGGGAAACTCGTCCCGCAGAAAATATGCCATCAGCGCCGCACGCCAGCTGTGCTCCGCCACACTCTCCCGTCTTCCGCCCTCGGTGTAGCAGTGACGGGTAGTGTCCTTCAGGCGGTCAGCCACCGCCAGCGTTTCCAATAGTCTTCTCGGTTCCATATCCTGACCTCCTACAGCAGCTTTTCATATAATCTGAACCACTTCAGTCCGTACTTACCATATCCCAAATCCACCGTGTCAATATGCCGAAAGCCACAGCTTTCATACAGCCTTATCGCCGGCATGTTGATGTCGTGAACGTCCAGCCGCAGCGCCTTTTTGCCCATGGCGGCGGCATATTCCGCGGCATGCTCCAGCAGTGCCTTCCCCACGCCGTGCCCGGCGTATTCCGGCAGCACCGCAAAGGTGTAGATGGTCAGTTGCTCCTCCTCCGCCAGCGCCTGCTGCCATCGGGCGGAGCGCGCCGCAGGCTCCTGCTCCTCCCGCAGCATCATCGTCCCGACAATCTTTCCCCCGCCCTCTGCCACGAACAATTCTCCGGCAGCCTCTCCTTCCTCGGCGTCCTTCCGGGTGGGATACTCGCCCTTCTCCCAGCCGGGATAGTTTTCCCCCGCCTGCAACGTGTCACACACAGCATCGTACAGCGCAGCCACCATCGAAAGATCCTGCTTTGTTGCTTTTCTTACCCGCATCTCGGTCTCTTTCCCACTCCTTTTTGCGCTTCTTGTTCCATTGTAGCCCTTTCGCCCACCCGCTGCAAGACCTTTTGTGCCGGACTGCTTGCCACCCCGCCCCAAACCCGCTATAATAGTATAGTTAAGGACTGATCGGCATACCCCGCCTACCTGCGCCCGCAGGGCAGCCCGCCTGCGGCGGGCTCGGCGGCTGCGCCGCCGGTTCCGGCTGCGCCGGAACGCCCTGCGGGCGCTTTGGCATACCCCGCTCATTTCACCCCTCCCGGAGGTTCTCAATGCGAGTAGCGTTTTACACCCTTGGCTGCAAGGTCAATCAATATGAAACTGAGGTGCTTTCGGCGCGTTTTGCCGCAGAAGGCTTTGACATCGTCCCCGGACATGACCCGGGCTGCGACGTCTATGTGGTCGGAAGCTGCACCGTCACCGCCGAGGGCGACCGCAAAACCCGGCAGGCGGTGCGCCGCTTCCGGCGGGAAAATCCCGATGCCATCGTGGTGCTGACCGGCTGCTATCCGCAGGCGTTCCCCACAGAGGCTGCCGCTGTCACCGAAGCCGATATCGTCACCGGTGCCCTGGGCCGCGCCGCCCTGCCGCAGATGGTGCGGGATTTCTCCCTCGACCGTCAGCGCATTGTCAGTATTCCGCAGCACGAAAAGGGCGAGACCTTTGAAGCCTGCTCCGCCGCCGATTTTGGCGTGCGTACCCGTGCCTTTCTTAAAATTCAGGACGGCTGCGATAACTGGTGCAGCTACTGCATCATTCCCGCCGCACGGGGGCCGGTGCGCAGCAAGCCGATGCCGGAGCTTCAAGCAGAGCTTGCCGCCCTTGCGCAGAACGGCTACCGTGAGGTCGTCCTCACCGGCATCAATCTTTCCAATTATGGCAGGGAATGGGGGCTGCACCTCTCCGACGCGGTTTTAGCTGCCGCCGCCACCGAGGGGGTCGAGCGGGTGCGTCTCGGCTCCATCGAGCCGGATCTGCTGACCCCGCAGGAGATCTACCGTTTGGCGGAGGGCTGTCGCGGCAAGCTCTGCCCACAGTTTCACCTTTCGCTGCAAAGCGGCTGTGACGCCACCCTGCGCCGCATGAACCGCCACTATGATACTGCCGGATACCGCGCCGTTGCCGAAGCGGTGCGGCAGGCATTCCCCGGCGCCGCCCTTACCACCGATATGATGGTCGGCTTTGCCGGCGAGACCGAGGAGGATCACCGCCAATCTCTCGCATTCGCACGGGAGATTGGCTTTGCCAAGATCCACGCCTTTGCCTACAGCCGGCGTGCCGGTACCCGTGCCGCACTTATGCCGGATCAGGTACCGCAGGCGGAAAAAAAGCGCCGCTGTGCCGAGCTGATTGCGGTCGCCGCTGAGCTGCGGAAAACTGCCCTGACCGCCATGCTGGGGCAGGTACAGCCTGTCCTTTTTGAAAGCCGCGGGCAGCAGGGCTGCACCGGCTACACCCCCAACTACACCCCCGTCACTGTCTTTGACCCTGCCGCCCGTCCCGGCGAGATCCGCCCGGTGCTACTCACCGCCATCGCTGCCGACGCCGACAGCTGCGAGGGGATTTTAGTTTGATAAAGGTCGTGATAATGTGAAAGACTTTTTTAATTCCATTGACCCCATGCAGCTTTGGGTCAGCATCGCCCTTTTTGTTGGAATAGCCTTGATTGTTTTATGTTTTTGCATAGAAAGCAAACGCCGCAAAGAACGGGAAGCCCGCTACCGTTGCTTTATCGAGCACAACAGCCCCCGTTATTTGGCATTGCTTGAACTCAATAAAAAGTTTGATTTTTCTCTTCCCTTTGCAAATTCCTACACCTACTATATAAGCGCCAAATCGAAAGCGCAGTTTGACCACTACAACTTTGACCGGTTTGTAGAAGAAAAAATTGAAGAAAACATTAACACCTGCTTAGAATACATACAAGCACTTATAATTTACCGAGACAAATACGACGAATATAAAACCGCCCTGTCGGCGCTTCCTCCTCCCGTTTCCGTGAAAGATGTTGCTGAGAGTGACATACCTTACGAATTCTATAAAGCCGCCGAAGCCGATTTGGTCGCTGCCGCAACCCAGCCCTTTGTTGAGCATCATTTGGTCTGTCAGTGCAATTATATCAGCCCGAAGGGGAGAACTTCTCTTCAGCGTCAGCAAACATATTCTCTTAACGATATTGTCAATCACTATGATATCGTTTTACGCCGACAGACAGAGAAGAACACCAAGGAAGGTCAGCGAAAAGCCATGACTAATTCCATGCGTTATGATGTCATGAAGCGAGATAATTTCCGCTGTGTTCTCTGCGGTCGTTCCAGCGCCGACGGTGCTGTTCTTCATGTTGACCACATTGTTCCCGTAGCCAAGGGCGGAAAGTCGGTTCCCGAGAACCTCCGCACCCTCTGCCAAGAATGTAATTCCGGCAAGCGTGATAAATACGATCCCGATGGGATCAACTGACCCATGAAAGGAGCCACCCCATGACCCTCCTCTACCTCATCACCGCCATTTTCACCATGCTGTCGCTGGTTTTCAGCGTCCGGCGGGTGCCCCGTTTTGTCACGGTGCTGCAATCAGTCGCCTTTGCCTGCTCCGTCGCTCTGTTTCTCTATTACCTCACAAAATAAAGGACTCCCTATGATACTTCGTCCCGCTTTTCCCGATGATCTCGATACCGTCGAAAGCTACTACACCGAGCTGCTCACCCACGAAGCCGCCACCGGTCACAGCACCACCAACTGGTCGCTGGGGGTCTACCCCACCCGCCAAACTGCCGCCGATGCCCTTTCCTGCGGTACCCTTTGGGTGCTGGAGCGGGAGGGAGCGGTGGTTGCCAGTGTCATTCTCAATCACCGTCAAGACGACTTTTACACCCGAATTGACTGGCAATATCCCGCCCAGCCGGAGCAGGTGCTGGTCGTCCATACCCTCTGCATTCCACCATCCCTTGCCGGTCAAGGACTGGGAAAAGCCTGCGTTTCCCTTATCAAGCAGCAGGCTGCCGCCATGGGCGCCGGCGTGACGGAAGACGGCTCCATGAGCCTGACGCTCGGCACCGTCGGCGAGCTGGTGGGGCGCACGGACCTGCTGCAGGTCCGGGCGAAATGGCCCATCTTTGCAGCAGGTCCTTGCTTGCAGGGGAATTAGCCTTGATAGAAGCCGCAGAACGTGTTGACGACTTCGGCATCGGCTTCGGTCTGGACGCTGACGCCTCCGGTGACCGTCGCCTTGTGGATGGTGGCAACGATGTTGTGCTCTCCCGTGTCGCCCAGGTCGAAGAGGCGGTCCGGAGTCCGGATGGGCTGCCAGGTCTCGTGGTCCAGCTCATCGGTCTCATGGCCGGGAACATAGAGGTACAGCTCATTGGTGATACCATTGTTCCAGTAGTCGTACAGGGACATCACAAACATGGGGGTGCCGTCCTCCAGCCTCCCGGCAAAGGCAACGTCCGAGAAGTGGTAGGTAATCCGGGGCATGGTGCCATCCAGGTACATATCCAGCAGCGGGGTCTCCTGAATCTGCCGGATGACGAAGACGGAGTAGCTGTCATCCGTGCCATCTCCATCGGTGTCATAGCCCAGGGAGAGGACGCCGTTGAAGGACTCGGGAATCATCATGGCGCCGGTGGCGTCGGTAAAGTAGGTGCTGCCGGTCTCGCCGGTGACCTTCTTCATGTCTGTCATCTCATCGATGTACCACAGGCGGCCCACATTGTCCAGGAGAACCAGGGTGGTGGTGGGCTTGTAGCTGATTTCCGGAGCGTACTTGCCCAGGTAATCCTGGCTGAGGTACTGCTCGCCCTC
>USBC01000102.1 GCA_900552845.1 uncultured Oscillospiraceae bacterium
CGGCAGGCGGCTCACATAGTCCACATGGCTCATCCAGCAGATGGCCTCCTGCGGCATCCCCTTAAAGAGCAGGCTCTCGGTATCGTAGCGCACCGGCGTCTTGCCAAATTCGCGGGTCGGCGCGCTTTTCACCTCGCCGCCCAGCACCTGACTCATCATCTGCAGACCGTAGCACAGTCCCAGGATGGGCAGTCCCTGATGGAATACCGCCGGGTCCACCTTGGGCGCGCCTTCCTCATATACGCTGTTCGGCCCGCCGGTAAAGATGATCCCGATGGGGCAGAGCTCCTTTATCTTCTCCAGCGCCTTTTTGTAGGGGTGCACCTCGCAGTAAACGCCCAGGTCACGCACCCGCCGGGCGATCAGTTCATTATACTGCCCGCCGAAATCCAGCACCAAAACTGTCTCGTGTTTCATGTTCCACCTCGTTTATTCTTCGCAGCCGTTTCGGCTCAATATCCCAGTTCCTCGTCTATCAGCACCACTATGGTCTCCCCCACGCCTTTCATGGGCCCCATGTGGATGGTCATACCCCGGCAGATGCGCTCGGGGCTCTGGCAGTCATAGCACTTCATTACCTCGCTCAGGGCACAGGGGGTCCTGCGGTTCAGCCGCTTCGCGTTCAGCGGGCTGGCGATGTTCCTCGCCCGCCATATCGCTGCCTCCAGCGTCGGGGCCAGCTTATTCAGCCCCACGATAAAGTACACCTTCTCGGGCCCATACAGCGTTGCCGCAACGCGGTTGCCGGTGCCGTCGATGTTTACCAGCTCGCCGGTTTCCGCCACGCCGTTGGCGCTGCTGATGTACACCGGAGCCGTTACACCATGATCGGTATCGGCTTTTGCCCAGCTTTTGCCCCGTGCATAAACGGTGCAGCCCGCTGCCTCCAGCTTTTCTGGCAGAGCCATTTGGGCGGCGGTCATGCTGCCGCCCATGCCGATTTCCTGTCCTGCCAGCTCCTCGCACAGAGCTTTTGCAGCTTGCTCGCCGGTGGTGTAGTGCCGCACCGTAAAGCCGCGGGCTTTCATATTTTCAGCGGTTTTCAGCCAGTCCATATCGTCCTCCGTTTTTATTCAGGCACGGTGCCATTTTACTCCCTCGGGGGTATCGGTCAGTACTATGCCGCGGGCGGTCAATTCGTCGCGGATCCGGTCGGCGGTGGCAAAGTCACGGTTTTTGCGCGCTGCCTGCCGCTCGGCAATCAAAGCGTCGATCTCGGGATCGCTTTCCCCGGCTGCCGGCGCCTGCTTCTTTTCCTCGTGCTTTGCCGCTTCCTCAAAGAGGCCCAGCCCCAGCACCGTTTCAAATTCCCGCAGCAGCATGGCTTTGGTTTTATCGTTGGTCTTGGCTTTCAGCACATCGTATACGGCAGTTACCGCCAGCGAGGTATTCAGGTCGTTATCCAAGGCATCGGTAAATTCCTTGCGCAGTACGGCTGCTGCCTCCTCGTCAATGGGATCGCTTTCCGCCGGCTTCAGCGCCGCTACCCTTGCCACCAGCTTTTCATACGCCTGCTCGGCGTTGTCCAGGTTCTCGTAGCTGAAGACCAGCGCCTTGCGGTAGTGGCTCTGCAGGCAGAAATAGCGGTACGCCAGCGGACGGTAGCCCTTCTCCTCCAGCAGAGAAACAGTAAGGAATTCGCCCTTGCTTTTGCTCATCTTGCCGGAGTTGGTATTGAGGTGCAGCACATGAAACCAGTAGTTGCACCACTTGTGACCGAGATATGCTTCACTTTGGGCGATCTCGTTGGTGTGGTGCGGGAAAGCGTTATCGATGCCGCCGCAGTGGATATCCAGATCCTCGCCCAGATGCTTCATCGAAATGCCGCTGCATTCGATGTGCCAGCCGGGGTAGCCGACGCCCCACGGGGAGTCCCACTTCAGCTCCTGATCCTCGAACTTGCTCTTGGTGAACCACAATACAAAATCCGCCTTGTTGCGCTTGTTCTCGTCCTGTTCCACGCCCTCCCGGACACCGACGGCGAGATCCTCCTCGTTGTGGTCGTTAAAGACATAATACTTCTCCAGCTTGGAGGTATCAAAGTAAACATTACCGCCTGCTACATAGGCGTAGCCTTTTTCCAGCAGTCCCTCCACCAGCTTGATGAATTCGGGTATGCAGGCGGTGGCAGGCTCCACCACATCGGGGGTCTTGATGTTCAGCTTGCGGCAGTCCTCAAAAAAGGCGTCAGTGTAGTATTTTGCGATCTCCATCACCGTTTTGTGCTCGCGCTTTGCGCCCTTCAGCATCTTGTCCTCGCCGGTATCGGCATCGCTGGAAAGGTGTCCCACATCGGTGATGTTCATGACGCGCTTGACATTGTACCCGCAGTACCGCAGGTATTTTTCCAGTACATCTTCCATGATGTAGGTGCGCAGGTTGCCGATATGGGCAAAATGGTACACGGTGGGACCGCAGGTGTACATCTTGACAATATCGGGGTGGTTGGGCACAAATTCCTCTTTTTTGTGGCTCAAGCTGTTATAAAGCTGCATAATATTACTCCTTGTATCACGAATCGACCGTTATCGATCGCTGTAAAGCTCTTTGTTCTTCAGCATATAGTTGCCGCCGGAGAGAACCGTTGTTGCCACCACAATACCCATCAGCACCACAAAAATGATGTGCGCCCAGTCCGCTTCGGGGAACAGCCACAGCATCAGGAGGGTATAGTTGAGCCAGATCATCTGGCTGATGGTTTTGATTTTGCCCCACTTATCGGCGGCGATCACTACGCCTTTGCCGGCAGCAATGAGACGGAGACTTGTTACCATAAACTCGCGCCCCAGAATAACCACGACGACCCATACCGGCACCCCCGCCACGGGGATAAAGGCGACCAGTGCGCTCATGACCAAGAGCTTATCGGCAAGGGGGTCCATCAGCTTGCCGAAGTCGGTGACGAGGTTGCGGCTGCGGGCGATATGACCGTCCAGCGTATCGGTGAGACATGCCGCCAGAAAAACGATCAGCGCCCACAGGTAGTGCAGCGGAATGCTATCCACCAGTACCAGCACCAGAAAAACAGGGATCAGAATGATGCGCAGCATCGTCAGCTTATTGGGTAAATTCATTTTGCTTCCTCCTTTGGCTGCGCTATGCCGATGAGGTCATAGTCGCAGGTATCGGTAATGAGTACCGGCACATAGCTGCCGAACTCAATTTCGTCCTCACTGGTAAAGTACACTTTAGTATCAATATCCGGCGCGTCCATATAGCTTCGCCCGTAGTATTGTCCGTCCTCACAGCCCTCCGCCAGCACCTCCAGTGTGCGCCCGGTGCAGCGGTCGGCAAAATCAAAGGCGGCGCTCATCTGCAGCTCCATGATGATCTCGGCACGGCGGCGGCGTACCTCCTCCGGCAGCTGCTCCATCGCACCGGCAGGGGTGTCCTCCTCCTGACTGTATGCAAAGCAGCCCAAGCGGTCAAAGCGCACCTCCTCCACCAGCCGGCACAGCTCGGCAAAGTCCTCCTCGCTTTCGGTGGGGAACCCTGCGATGAGAGTGGTGCGCAGCACCACATCGGGGATCCTCTCCCGGATTTTGCGGCACAGCGCAGTGATGCTTTCTCGGTCGCCGCGGCGGTTCATATCCCGCAGAACATGGGCGCTGGCGTGCTGCACCGGAATATCAAAGTAATGCACCGCCTTGGGCTGGCGGGCAATGGTTTCGATCAGCTGATCGGTCACGCGGTCGGGGTAGCAGTACAGCACCCGCACCCAATGAACCCCCTCGATTTCGCACACGCCGTCGATCAGCTCCGGCAGGCGACTTTCGCCGTAAAGGTCTTCCCCGTAACGGGTGGTATCCTGCGCCACCAGATTGATCTCGGTGACGCCGCGGGCGGCAAGCTCCCGACATTCCTCCAGCACCTTTTCCATCGGACGGCTGCGAAAGCGCCCGCGAATGAGAGGAATGGCACAGTAGCTGCACCGGTTATCGCAGCCCTCCGCCACCTTTACATAGGCAAACCACGGCTCGTTGGCAAGCACTCGCTCGCCCTCCATCGAAAGAGCTTCCTTTTCGCCGTATTCCGTAAAGCGTCCGCCCATGACAGCCTTTTTGATCGCCTCGGCGATTTTCCCGTTGCTGCCGATCCCCAGTACCACATCGGCTTCGGGGATCTCCTGCGCCAGCTCCTCACGGTAACGCTCCGCCAGACAGCCGGTGACCGCTACGCACTTGAGGTTTCCCTCGCCCTTGGCGGCGCAGCATTCCAGAATGGTATCAATGGATTCCTTTTTTGCGTCCTCAATGAAGCCGCAGGTATTGACGATCACGGCGTCGCATTCGGTCATATCATTGCAGATGGCAAAGCCTTCGCCTGCCAGCATTGCCAAAAGGCGTTCGGCATCTACCTGGTTTTTGCTGCACCCCAGCGAGATCATTCCAACCTTAATCGTCACAGCAGTTTTCCTCCTGCTCCAGTATTATTTTAATTGCAGACCGTATCTCGTCAAGGGGATAGCCGCGCCGGTACAGCGCTGCGATGGTTTTTTCCATGCCCCTGCGGTCGGTCAGGTTTTTCAGATATTTTTTGCGGATAAGAACGAGCAGTTCCCCTTGGATATCGTCCGCTTCGGCAGGCTCCGTCTCCTCCGGCGCTGCCTGCGGCAGGTCGGTGATAACAAGATTCACAGCTGCTCGGATCGTTTCGCAGCCAAAGCCCCGCCGCTGCAGGGCGGCTTTCACCTTGTCACGCTCCCTGCGGTCGCACAGCTGCTTTTCCCGGTACTGCTTTTCCAGCAGGCGGCAGGCGGTTTTTATCTCGGTTTCCTCGGTGATTTCCGCCAGTACCTCTGAGAGGATCTCCTCCGAAACGCCTTTTCTTTGCAATTCCGCAGCAATGCGCCGTTTGGGATAATACCGCAGATTTACGGCATCGGCAGCAAACCGCCGACTGTAATCAAGGTCGTTGATAAGCCTCAGCTCTTCCATTCGGCAGACAGCGGCCTCCACGGCTTCCTCGCTGTACCGGCGCCGCAGCTTTTCCCGCAGCATGCCGCCGGTTTGAGCTGCCGCCGAAAGGCAATCCATTGCCTTTTCCTTGGCTTGACGCACCTCGTCCTCCCGCCGCAGATCCTCCAATTGAGGAGGAGTGACCTCAGCGTCCCGCTGCAGCCATGGAGTCAGCAGTACGGTATCCCGATGGAGCGAAAAAAGGAATTCCCCATCGACCATCAGGGCGTAACGCCCTTTTTTGGTGGGCTCCAGACCTGTAATGCGCATGGTTTTCACCCCTTCTCCGCTAATAGCTTAGTATAGCACAAACCGTCTGCGCTTGACAAGAACGACGAATCTCTTTCAATGGGAAAATTCTCGTCAAACTCTATCAAAAAATATATTAAATTTGGTGAACAGATGGGGTTGACATTGCAAAATGATTACGAGGTGTTTTATCACCTTGCGTTGTCAATCGGGGGTTTTCCACACCCATTTAATGGGAAGCACCAACAAAAACACCCTGTTTACCACAATGCCGGCTGAAAAAAAGGCCGTTTTTGCCGCAGCAATGTGGAAAACTCGGTGGAAAGTGTGAAATACTTTTAGTATAGAGACCTTTCCGACGATACGGCAATATTGCATTTTTGGCAGGAAACCGCTATACTGAAGGTCGAAAATGCACCCTGTAAGGAGGTCCTCATGCCCAATCTAACCGATCCCGCCGTCATCAAGGCGCTGCTGCAGCGCCACGGTTTTTCCTTTTCCCGCGCGCTGGGGCAGAATTTTATCATCAATCCCGCGGTTTGTCCCCGCATGGCGGAGCTGGGCGGCGCTGCGCCCGGAGTGGGCCTGCTGGAAATCGGTCCGGGCTTTGGCGTGCTGACGGCAGAGCTTTGCCGCCGTGCCGAAAAGGTGGTGGCGATTGAATTAGATGACCGTCTGCCGCCTATTCTGGCAGAAACACTGGCGGAATTTCAGAATTTTACGCTCATTTCGGGCGATGCGATGACGCTGGATCTGCCTGCTTTGCTGGAGGAGTACTTTGCCGGTATGCCGGTGGTGGTGTGTGCCAATCTGCCCTATTATATTACCTCTCCCATCATCATGCGGCTTTTAGAGGAGCCGCTGCCGATTCGCTCGCTGACGGTGATGGTGCAAAAGGAGGCGGCGCAGCGCATTACGGCGGCGCCGGGGAAGCGGGAATGCGGCGCGATCAGCGCGGCAGTGTGGTATTACAGCACGCCCCGGCTGCTGTTTGCGGTTTCGCGCGGCTCCTTTATGCCTGCGCCGGCGGTGGACAGCGCTGTGATCCGGCTGGATATTCCGACGGAGCTGCCGCCCGATATGCCGCCCCGAGAGGATTTCTTTGCTGTGGTGCGCGCGGGGTTTGGTCAACGGCGCAAGACGATGCTTAATTCCCTTGCGGCAGGATTGCGGTGGGAAAAGGAAAGGGTTCGCGCAGTGCTGGCGGCGGCGGAGATTGCCGAAAGTGCCCGTGCCGAGCAGATAACGCTGGAGCAATGGAAGACGCTGGCGAACTGTTACGGAAAAATGAAATAATGACAGACCGGAGAAAGGAGCACCTGACTCCGGTCTGCTTTTGATGCGCAACAAAAAAGCCCCCTGTGATAGCTGGGTGTACGTAAGACAGTATTGCGCCGAGATTGACGAAGCGGCACGAAACCGCATGGAGCTGATCGTGCGG